>CAKQIZ010000005.1 GCA_934247125.1 uncultured Clostridia bacterium | reverse complement strand
TGCGGCGAAGGCTTTCGCGATGCTATGTAGATCTGCACAGCTCCGTTGTCTGCGGCGGCTTTTCTCGCCATCAGCGATGTACCGCCGGTGCCCAGTATGAGCACGGTCTTGCCCGCAAAAGATATTTTTGCGCGCTTTGCAGCGTAGAGAAAACCTTCGTAGTCGGTATTGTGGCCGACCAGCCTGCGGCCCTTTGCAGCGTCCGCCGGCTTCCAGTAAAGCGTGTTGACTGCACCGATAGCCTCTGCCAGCGGCGAGATCTCATCGCAGAGCGGGATGACATCTTTCTTGTACGGGATCGTGACGTTCAGACCGCCGAAATCGCGAGCCTTTATGAATCCGGGCATTTCATCCTCGGAAAGGCTGAACAGCTCATATGTGTATTTTCCCAGAGCCTCGTGGATCTCTTTGGAGTAGCTGTGCACCAGCGTTTTTCCTATAAGTCCGTATTTCATTGTTTTGTTTCAAGCCTCCTTTAAAAAAAGAGAAAATGCCAAAACGTGTGCAGGATCCCGGCATTTTCTCACAGCAGCGGATGCTGCTAGATGATTTCAGTGTAGCAGCCCAGGAATACGAATGTTTCCGGCTGGTTTTCAAGCTCGCTCAACAGATTGATCAGCTCAGGCGAGTAGACCGACGCCTCCAGGTCGAAGTAGAACATGAACTCGAAGTCGCTGCCCGGTATAGGCCTTGACTCCAGCTTCGTCAGGTTGATACCCAGCGCCGCGAACTTTGCAATAGTGTGATAAAGTGAACGCGGTACATGCGGCAGTGAAAGGATCAGACTGATCTTGTTCGATCCCGGATAGATCTCCATGTTCTTTGAGATGCAGATGAAGCGCGTATAGTTGTTGTCGCTCACCTGAATGTGCTTTTTGAGAAGTTCGAGCCCATAGAGATCGAGGCATTCCTTCGACGAGATCGCTGCGACGTCGTTCCTGTCGCTCTCTGCGACCATCTTTGCAGCCAGAGCTGTGTTTTCGCAGACTGTCACTTTTACATCCCTGAGCGTTTTAAGGAATTCCCCGCACTGGCCGATAGCCTGTTCATGCGAGAAGATCTCCTTTACATCGGAAAGCCTGGTGCCGGCTTTTGCCATCAGGTTATGGCTTATCCTCTGACGGATGCCGCGCACGATATGGAAATTGTAGTTCTGCATGAGGTCGTAAACTGTGCCGACCGAGCCGTATGAGCTGTTTTCGATCGGCAGGATGCCGTACTGGCAGAGGCCTTTTTCAACGGCATTGAAAACGCCTTCGAAGCTGTTGAAGAACATGATGCTCGGCACTTCGAAAAGTCTTTCGCATGCTGCCTGTGAATATGAGCCTGCAACGCCCTGGCATGCTACGACTGCTTTTTTGGGGAAAAGCTTCGGAGTCTGCCGGAGTGCAGCTTCTATTCTCTCAGCCAGATCTGACTTCCTTGCCAGATAGTTGTTCTGGCATGATCTGCTGGCGTCGAAAATAGTATTGAAGAGGAGTCTTGCGTATCCGTCGAACGGCTCGCCGATCTGCTCTGAGATCTTGTGCATTATTTCCTTTTCTCTCGAATCGCTGAGAACAGGGATGGCGTTTTCCTGCTTGTATTTTGCGATTTCCAGTGATGTCTCCATTCTCTGTTTGAACAGATCGGTTATCTGTGTATCGATGTTGTCGATATCGTGTCTCATCTGTTCTAAATTTTTTGTTGTCATTATTTTTCCTCCATCATACAGTCTAAAATTCCCAGGGCTAGAGCGGCCTCAACGATGGGAACCGCTCTTACGACCACGCACGGGTCGTGTCTGCCCTTTACCTTGAGTTTTGTATTTTCTTTTTTATCCAGATCGACGGAATCCTGCTCTTTCGCAATGGATGGCGTCGGCTTGAAAGCCAGCCTTGCGATGAGGGGCATTCCGGAGGTTATGCCTCCGAGGATACCGCCGTGGTTGTTCGTTTTTGTCTTTACGACGTCTCCATCGCAGCAAAATGCGTCGTTGTTCACAGAGCCGCGCAGCTCTGAAGCTGCAAAGCCTGCACCGAACTCCACGCCTTTGACTGCCGGGATCCCGAAGAATACCGGTGCGAGTGCGCTTTCCAGACCGTCGTACATGGCGCCGCCGATGCCTGCAGGCACGTTGAGTGCGCAGACTTCTACGGTGCCGCCTATGGAGTCGCTGTCTTCCATGGCGAGACGGATCTCTTTTTCCATCTGTATTTTCGCATTTTCGGAAATCACCGGCATGTTCTGTTCGTCGAGCGATCTGAGCAGAGCGGGGTCTGTGTTTACCGGGTCGAATCGTGTGTCGTGCACGCTGCCGATCGATGCGATGTGTGCTCCGATGGTGATGCCTTGTCCTGCGAGGATCTGCAGTGCGATGCCGCCTGCGATGCACAGTGGTGCTGTCATTCTTGCGGAAAACGGCCCGCCGCCTGCCATGTTGAGCGTGTCGCCGTACCGGAGTCTGGCGGTGTAGTCCGCATGTCCGGGTCTCGGGACGGTGCGCAGCGATCTGTAGTCGGATGATCGCATATCGGTGTTTCTGATCTCAAGTGAGACAGTGTCGCCGGTCGTGATCATGATCCGGCGGCCGCCAGTGCCGGCAGTGTTCTGATCGCTGTCAGCGCCCGTGCCGTTCGGAGATTCCGGGTCTCCTGATGCGTCCTGCATTGCCGGTGTGCCGGCAGGGCGAAGGCCGTTTACAGGGATCGGGATATCGGGCTCTTTGCGTTTTGTTGCAAAGGGGCTGTTTCCCGGCGCGCGTCTTTTCAGGAACGCGGCGAGCTCTGTCATGTCGATCTCCGTGCCTGCGGGCAGACCTTCGATATCCACTCCGATTGCCGGTTCATGGGAGCCGCCCCAGATGGTCACTTTTATGTTTTTACCTGTAGTTGATTTCATATGGTTTTTTCCTTATTATACTATGGTTTTTCAGCGCTTTCTTTCAATGCGGTGCAGATGCTTACAGTTCGTATACTTCACCGCCCAGTGCGGCAAAATCCCTGAAAAAATCAGGATACGATTTGTTCACAGCTTCAGCGCCCCTGATGATGACCGGTCCGGTGCATCCGCACGATGCGACTGCCGCCGCCATCACGATACGGTGATCGTTGTGTCCGCAGACCTCTCCGCCGGGAAGTGTGCGCTTTCCCCTGACGGAAAGACCGCTGCCTTCATCGGTGATATCGGCGCCGAGCTTTGACAGGAAGTCGTGTACTGTGAAGATGCGGTCGGATTCCTTGATGCGAAGTCTTTCCGCATGCGTGATCTCTGATGCGCCGTCGGCCAGCGCCATCACTGTCGCAAGCACCGGGACCAGGTCAGGGATCTGCGCTGCATCTATATCCACAGCACATAGTCTGTCGCCGGAGCATCTGATCGAGCTGTGCCCGCCGGCAGCTGACGTGCCGGCAGCTGACGTGTAGCCTGTTGCGGCAGGGGAGGCGGAGCATAGCACTGTGTCTGGAGTTTTGGAAACCTCATGATCTGCTGACGCGCCGCCGGTGCTGACTTCGAGATGCGCGCCCATTTGCATGAGGATATCCGCGAACTCCTTGTCGCGCTGCGAGGACGTCAAGTCCACGCCGTCCAGCGTCACATCTCCGCCGAGCGCTCCGCATGCCAGCCAGAATGCGGCATTCGACCAGTCACCCTGTACGGTGACTGCCGCCGGTTCCGTATATCGCTGACTGCCGTTTATTACATATATATTGAACCCTTCGGGGGATCGTCTTTCGTCTATCATTATACCGAAATCTCTGAGTACGTCCAGCGTCAGATCCACGTATCCGGCGGATTCAAGTGATGTCGTGAGTTCCAGCGTGCTGTCGCCGTCGAGCAGCGGCAGTGCGAAGAGCAGACCGGTTATGAACTGTGAGCTGACATTGCCGGCAAGTCTGTAAGTGCCGGGCTGAAGCCGCCCTCTGATCGTGCATATCTCGCTGAAGCCGTCCGGGATATCGGCTGTGTCGGCTGCCGGGGTGCCGGAAGATCCCGGCACCGTGTGCATGTCGGTTTCACAGCAGCTGCGGCTGTTTGCGCTGATGCCAGTCCCGGGCGAAAACGTGCAGCCGTTTCGCTCCATCTCCTCTTTGAGCGGGGAGATAGGTCTCGACGGCAGTTTGCCTGTCCCGATAAAGACCGCTTCGTCTCTGAGCGCCATCACCACGGGGAGCATGAATCTCATCGTCGAACCACTCTCTATGCAGTTGAGTCTCGGGGAAGCGCAGTCAAGCTGAGCGAGGCAGCTTTTAGTCGCTTCGATGTCTTTTGAAAATGTCGGGATCTCGCTGCCGTGTGCGTTGTCAGCGCTTGCCGCTTCAGTATGGACGCAGTCTGCAGCATGACAGTGATGACCGTCATTCATGTTGACCTGACAGGGTGAGCTGCCAGCGTTTGCAGCTGCGGTACCTGCAGCACTTTGCATGCGTGCGAGCTTCTGCGCGATCAGCACTCTGTGTGCGTGCGACTTTGACGGCAGCGCATCGAGCCTGCCTTTCAGTTTTTTGGGGATGATTTTTATGTCCATCGATCATGGTTCCTTTCAATGCATCTTGCAGCTCACTGCATCGTTTTCAGTGCGTCGAGCCCGCATGTGATGAACTGCTGCAGTTCATCTGTCGGTATCGTTTTCAGTGTGCAGCTTCCGTGATTTTCAGGTATGACGAGCGTGATGCGGTCGCCGCGGATCTTTTTGTCCTGCAAAGCTGCAGCTGTCAGTTCTTCGGGGCTGTACGGGCACTGCAGCGGGAACCGGAACTGATCGAGTATACGGAGCAGCCTTTTTGTGCATTTTTCCTCTGTCCACCCAAGAGAATCAGCTGCTGCCGATACGATCGTCATTCCGATAGCGACTGCGTGTCCGTGGCTGATGCTGTAATCGCTGCATTTTTCGATAGCGTGAGCGATCGTGTGCCCGAAATTGAGGAGCTGTCTGCGGCCGGTCTCTCGTTCGTCGTCTTCGACTACTGCTCGTTTCACTTCGACTGCTTTGGCCGCGAGCTGTGTCAGGAAGTCTATGTCCTGTTCCGAAAAGCTTTCGCCTGCAGGCACGTGCGCCGATACATCGTCTGTGATGCTGCGGTCGGCTATGAATCCGGCCTTTACAGCCTCGGCGATCCCGTCGAGGATCGTATCGCACGACAGCGACCTGAGAACGTTCGGGTCGAACATCACCAGCGACGGCTGCCAGAAAGCGCCTGCGAGGTTTTTGCCTGCGTTGAGGTTGACTCCTGTCTTGCCGCCTACCGAAGAATCGACCGTGGCCAGCAGAGTGGTCGGTATCTGGATGAATTCGACGCCTCTGAGGTACGATGCCGCTGCGAAGCCGGTCACATCGCCGACGATGCCGCCGCCCAGTGCGACGAGCATGTCGCTTCTCGTGAAGCGGTTGTCTGCCAGGAAGTTGAGGATCTCTGCCAGCGTATCGAGCGTCTTGGTCTTTTCACCGCCTTCGAACACGAATCTGTAAAGCTCGAAGCCTGCGTCAGTAAGCGATCTCCAGAGTTCGCCGTCCTCGGTGCCGTAGAGGGGAGCGACGTTTTTGTCGGTAACTATGCAGAGCTTTTTGCGCCCGCCGGCGATGCCCGGGGTATCGCCGGCAGCACCTGAGCCGCGCGGCTCTCTGGAGCCGTGCGCCGAAACTGTAGTTTTTGTGGTTTCCGCAGATGTATCGCCGGAGGCGTCACTTTGCACGCCCCCGGACCTCGCCATGAGAGCCCCGGACCCGGCAGCACCTGCAGCCTTTACACTTCCTGAAAAGATCCCTGCGTCAGCAAACAGCTCGCCGGCTCTGCCGAGCGCGCCCCGATCCATTATGACATTGTATTTTCTCGATGCCGAGACAGCTATTTTTATCATGATTTTCTCCTTGTGATCCGCGGATCAGAATATTTCTCCATCTATTATGGCCTTTTTTTCGCGGCCGTCTTTGAGCAGCGCATGGAGTGTGCCGCTGTCGTTTGCCTTGATCGCGTCGCTGTAAAGCTTCAGGTTTTCGATCAGCGTGTCGATCTCTTCTGCGAGGTTTTCGGGGTTCTCGAGGAAAAGTTCGGTCCACATGTCTTCGTTGAGCTTGGCGACTCTGGTCAGGTCCCTGTAGCTTCCAGCGGAAAAGCCTGCGTGCTGCATGGCCGTCGGGCTTTTGATGTATGCGTTGGAGACCACGTGCGCCAGCTGTGATGTGAACGCGATCCGTTTGTCGTGCTCCTCGGGTGTGGTGATCTCTATGTTCGTGAAGCCGATCGAGGTGAACAGGTCTTTGAGTCTGCTGATGCTCTCGATCGGGCCTTTTGTCGTCGTGAAGATCATCGACGCGTTGTTGAACAGTGATTTTTTCGCATAAGTGAAGCCTGAATGTTCGAGGCCTGCCATCGGGTGTCCGCCGACGAACAGGAAGCCTTTTTCCTCGGCGAGCGGGATCAGTGCGTCGCACACGATCTTCTTGACTCCGCAGCAGTCGACTACTATCGCGCCGGGTCTGATAAGATCGGCATGCGCCTGCACGTATTCGATGGCTGCCTTAGGGTAAAGCGCCACGATCACTATGTCGCACTGCGGCAGCAGGCTGTCGGTCAGCGGCTGCTCGATAGCGTTCACGAGGACCGCCTTTTTTACGACCTGATCGGAGATGTCATATCCGTAAACCGTGTTGTCGGTGTTCTGACTTATTGCTTTGGCGAGGGAGCCTCCGATGAGGCCCAGTCCTATTATTCCTATTTCCATCGTTTTTCTCCTGTCATATAAGCTTGTCTTTTGTCTTTGCCGTTGACCCTTGCCGTTAGCCCTTGTAAGCGAGCGGTCTGATGAGATCGACGGATCTCATCACGTCTGCGAATGCCTCCGGTGTGAGTGACTGTGCGCCGTCACACAGAGCTGCAGGCGGGTTGTTGTGGACTTCGATCATGAGTCCGTCCGCACCGGCTGCAGTTGCTGCCATCGCCATCGGTTTTACCATGGATGCGATCCCTGTCGCATGGCTCGGGTCAACTATGATCGGCAGATGAGTCATCGTCTTGAGGAGCGGGATCGCCGAAAGGTCGAGAGTGTTTCTCGTAGCGGTTTCGAATGTTCTTATTCCTCTTTCGCAAAGGATGACTTTTTCGTTGCCGCCGGCCATGATGTATTCTGCGCTCATCAGGAGTTCCTGCAGTGTGTTTGCCAGGCCTCTCTTGAGGAGTATAGGCTTGTCGAGCTTGCCGACTTTTTTCAGGAGCTCGAAGTTCTGCATGTTTCTCGCACCGACCTGGATGACGTCGACGTTTTCAAAAAGCGGCAGCTGTGAGATGTCCATTACTTCTGTGACGATCGGAAGTCCTGTCTTTTCCTTGGCTTCGAGAAGGAGGTCGATACCCTCTGCGCGCATGCCCTGGAATGCATAAGGTGACGTCCTCGGCTTGAATGCACCGCCTCTGAGGAGTCCTGCGCCTGCCTTTTTTACTTCTTCTGCGACCAGGCAGATCTGGTCTTCTGATTCGACTGAGCACGGACCTGCGATCACCTGGAAGCTGCCTCCGCCGATCTTCACGTCTTTAGTGATCTCTATAACGGAATCTTCCGGATGGAATTTTCTGTTCACATTCTTGTACGGTTCCTGGACACGCTTTACTGTGTCGACGATGTCGAGTGCGTTTATCAGGTCTATGTCGACTGCGCTGGTGTCGCCGATGAGCCCCATGATAGTGGCTGACTGTCCTTCGCTGAAGTGGATGTCGAGGCCCATGCTTTTGAGCCATGACACCAGATTGTCGAGTTGTTTTTTATCGGGATTGTCTTTTAATACAACGATCATTTTGTTTTCCTTCTTTCTTTTTCTTAGCGATGCGATGGTTGTGTGAAATCGTTTATTCGGGACCCTGTTTCGGCTCGGGTTTTTTATACGGCGGAAACTGCGGGGAGATATTTCTTCCGTTATAAAAAAATCCGCAAGTGAATTTCACTTGCGGATGCCTTTAAACCAAGTCCTGTGTCAGTTCAGATCAGCTATCTCGTTGCAGCGAAATTCACCTTACCCCTAAAGAAAGTAAAGTAAAAGTAAAAATATTCAGCTGCAAATCTTCTGATTAACATGATCCTGTCCTCTTTAAATATTTATGCATCATGTATGAGTAATCATACATCGTGTTTGCTATGATTTTACCACTTTGAAATCTAACTGTAAAGATGTTTTTTAGAGTTGATAAATATTTTCATAGAATTTCACATGATTTCACAGGATCTGCATCGGGCCCGGGCAGCGGATACGGAGCTGCGGGGTACAGAGGGCATATATGTGCTCCCGGCCATTTAACCATGATTTAAACAGAACTTTACCAGAATCGGATAGAAGGGAGGGACGATCATATGCTATTTTTTTTACAGGTTTTACAGGAAAACCGGCAGATCGCCATCAGCCATGCGCTTGAGATCGAGAGAAGAAAGGAGGTGAAAACATGCTCACATACAAAGCTAAGATAGGCGCTACATGCGCTCATGATGCATTCGTAGAGCTGGCGCCGGGAGGCACTACCAGCTGTGCAAACTGCACTTGCTGTACATGCTGCTACTAAAAAAACCGTTAAAACAAAACCTGAATGACCATTATCATCAATGATCTCATACGCATGGCTGACGGCGGTACAGGTAAAGAAAAAGGGAGATCAGATGAATCTAGACTTACATCTTACAACAGCATGCAATATGAAGTGCAGTTTCTGCGGGGCGTGGGAATACGGCAGAGAACATGCGTATATAACGCTGGCGGATGCAGAAAATGCGCTGGATGCGGGAAGGAAAAGCGGATATCGTATCACGACGCTGACGGGCGGAGAGCCTGCGATACATCCCGAATATTGCAGAATACTGGAAACAGCACACGAAAAGGGTTACTGGACAGTCGTTACCACGAACGGACTGTATCTTGACGAAGAAATAATAAACACATACAGGCGCTGCCGCACGCTTGTACGCATAAGCCTTCATACACTGGATGAAAAACTCCATGAAAGGCTTACGGGAACAGATTCTCTCCCGAAGATCCTGGAGAATATAAATAAACTCAGGAAAGCAGGTGTGCGGCTCGGCATAGGATGCACGGTCACTGAGGAAAACAGAGGTGAAATGGAAAATCTTGCAGGCTTTGCATGGGATTCGGGAGCCGAGTTTATCCGATACACCCCTGTCGTGGGAATAAGGGGAGCCGCCGGGCAGAGAATGGACAGAGATTTTTTCATGGGGATACTGAGGACGATCGCACTTATGACGATCGCAAACAGCGGATCTATGGAAAAGGAAGACAGAGACATAAGCTTTCTGCGAGGGATAATGGAGTTCATGCTTACGAGGAAGTGCGCCGGCGGATCAAGACAGCATATCATTTACGACTGTCACGGCACAGTAGTACCGTGCTCTTTCCTCCCTGAAGACATGGGGCTGTGCTGCAGAAGGGAAGGGCAGGCAGCAGGAGACAAAGCAGATCCTGTTACCGAAATACAGGAACGTATCAGGACGGTCCGGGGCAATATGGACATGTTTCTTGCAAGTGACCGGGCCGATTCGCTGCAGGGTCAGTGTAATACATGCAGGTTTAGGAAAAGCTGTATGGGAGGCTGCCTGACGATGAAGCTGCCGCTTGATCTGGAAGTTACTGACGAACAGCCGGTATGCCTGCTGCAGCTGATGAAGGAACTCGAGGATGAGTTTTCGGAGGATGAGCAGAGAATACTTTACGGATGCTGGGTCGGCAGTTTTTTAAGAAAAAGCGGAGCACATGACAAAGAGAGAACTTGCATGAGGAGACTCCCGATATGGGAGCTGAACTTCAGACGCGGACAGATGCGCGGGGAAAAAACATGGAACTCTATCTGATCACGGAAAAAGGAGTGTGGTGAATTTGGAGATAGCAGTAAATAATGTCAAAAAATATTACAAAGAAAACAAAGCGGTAGATGATATATCGTTTTCGGTCAGAAAAGGCGAGGTATACGGCATCATAGGCCCGAATGGAGCAGGCAAGACGACACTCATGGAGATGATGCTCGGGCTGCGCAGGCAGGACTCGGGAACGATAACGATACATGGAATGGATTCGGTAAAAGACCATAAAAAGCTGGTCTATCATGTCGGAGCACAGCTGCAGGAAAGCGATCTGCCGGTCAATATAAAGGTGCGTGAGGCCATACATCTGCAGGCGGCACTTTTTCATAAAAAAGCGGACACAGCGGAACTTCTGCGGGCTTTCAACCTTGAAGAAAAAGCGGGAGCATACTGTTCCAGGCTTTCAGGCGGTCAGAGACAGAGACTGTTCATACTGCTGGCGGTCATACATGATCCGGATATCCTTTTCTTTGACGAACTGTCTACAGGACTTGATCCGGTATCGCGTCAGGAAGTCTGGAATTATGTGGACAAATTGAAAAAGCAGGGTAAAACGATCCTGGTCTCTACACATTATATGCAGGAGGCGGAAAAGATATGCGATCGGGTGATGCTGGTGAACAAAGGCAGCGTCGTGGATACAGGCACTGCAAAAGAACTGACAGCCAAGCTGCCGTTCAGCGGCGTTGTTGAATTTGAAGCGGAAGCAGGCAGGAAAAGGCTGGAGCAGTCTGTGAACAGGATGCGCGGCTGTTCAGGTATGGAAGAGATCGGTGAAAAGCGATACCGCATCTATACAGATCGGAAATTCAGTCTGGATGATCTGTATCACAGAAAAGAACTCGGACTGTCAAATATACAGAGCCGCGAAAGCAGCTTTGAAGACTATTTTTATTATAAAGTGAAAGTGAAGGGGTAGGATTATGCTGGCGATTTTACAAACTAAATGTATTCTTATGACAAGAGAATATATCGCATTGTTTTTTTCGATCATATTCTGTCCCATGCTGCTCCTTATTTTCGGGATGGTATACGGGAATGAACCGTCGCAGATGTTCGGGGGCAGCGGGACTGTTGATGTGATGCTGCCGTCTTTCGTAGGACTCGTATTCGCAGGTACAGGCCTTATCAGTCTGCCGGTGGCAGTGGCAGGGAGCAGAGAACGCGGAGAGCTGCGGAGATACAGGATGACACCGCTAAGTCCGATGGCTTTTCTGGCGGCTGACGTTATCATGTATTTTATCATATCGGTGATCGGCATGCTGATCGTGCTGCTTATCGGACGTTTCGGATATGACAGCAGTTTCACAGGGAGCATACCGCTTCTGATATATGGTTTTGTTTTATCAGGCATCGCGGTATTTGCGATAGGATTGTTCATAGCATCTGTGAGCAGGACTGCAAAGGTCGCACAGACTCTCGGCATGGTGATAGGATTCCCGATGATGTTTCTGTCAGGTGCAAGCATGCCGGTCGAATTCATGCCGGATGCCATGGATAAGGTGATAAAGGCCATGCCGCTGTCATACAGTGTCTCGATGATGCGTGATATATGGGAAGGTGCAGGTCTGGCAGACCTTAAAGGAGACAGTTTTGTACTTCTGGCTGTTGCCGGAGTATTCATTCTTATAACAGCAGTTATATTCAAATGGGATTAGGAACGGGATCAGAAAAGAGAGGAGCTATATGAAACAGAAAAAAACAAAAATGAAGCCTTCCACGTTTGGGCAGGCGGAGAAAGGGATCGTCTGGATGATAACGGATACAGCATCGAATATGCCGGTGACCATCTATTCGGAGTCGCTGGGTGTAAAGGCGCCGGAGGGCTGCTATCGAAGTGCTGTATGGGCAGAAGAGTCTACACGCCTTATAGGAGAGGAATATCTGCTCAATGCCAAAAGAAGTTCTCTTGAGATGGGGATGCCGATAGGTGTATTTCATTACTCATCATCACTTGGTGTAAAAGGGGCGCTCAGCAACCGCCAGCTTAAAGAAGAGAATATCATAGAGCATGAGGAAACCATAAAGCTGCCGAAATATCTTCCGCTCAAGGAGTCGCTCGGAAGCGTGATACGCTCAAGAAGAAGCATAAGAGAAATGGGCGGCAAACCGCTTACCTCTGAACAGCTTGCCACTCTGCTTTACTACGGAGACGGGCCCAGCGGAAAATTTGATTTCAATACATTCCACAACATGCCGGCAACGGTGACCCTGGGAGAAGATTATACGGGCGTCGTGCGATGCAGTCCGTCAGGCGGAGGACTTTATCCGGTAACGCTTTATTTCGTGGCATTCAATGTAAAAGGTCTGGACAAGGGAATATATACATATCTGCCGCTGACTCAGTCGGTACGTCTTATAAGGAGGCTGTCCGATGCGGATATTGAGGAATACAACCGCATATCGGCTTTCGGGATAAATATAGATAATGATAACCTTGGTATTGCTGTATATTATGTGTACTCGCTTTATGATAATTCCAGAAAATACGGAGATATGGCTATGCAGTTCGGATACATCGAGGCGGGAGAGATAGCAGAAAATATCCAGCTTGCTGCAACATGTATGAATCTGGCAGCGACCGATATAGGCGGTTATGAAAAAAGTCTCACCGAAAGCTTTCTGGGGATCGATGGACTTAC
Organism: uncultured Clostridia bacterium; assembly: GCA_934247125.1. Taxonomy (GTDB): domain Bacteria; phylum Bacillota; class Clostridia; order Peptostreptococcales; family Anaerovoracaceae; genus Lentihominibacter. The sequence goes on along the minus strand of CAKQIZ010000005.1, from coordinate 32,241 downwards.
AAAGCATGTGATACATCTGACGCTGATAGGAACGATGAAATAGTAGAAAGGAAAAGAGATGAAAACAGACAGAGTTTATAAACTGGGAGAAAGTACGGAAATCTTCTTTAACGGAGATACAGAAGTCGTATTTCGCAAAGGTGTATGGAATTATGAGGAAGCGCTGCTCGATCTGTCGGTCTTCGACGATGCGACACAGGAGCTTGTTTTAGACGTTATGCGCACGCTGGCAGAGGGTGAGAGCATCACTGCCGGAAAGATCCTCGATATATTCGGGACAGATCAGGAAAATGCAGAGAAAGTGGGAGAGCTGCTGGAGGAACTCACCGAGCAGGCATATATAAGCAATGGTGCAGAGGACAGGGTAAAAGAGCTTATCACACATCTGATAGGCGGGACAGCATCCATGGGCTTTGGCGGAAATGCCGGAGGATATTCCAGCACACTTCTGGTCTGCGACAGTAATATAGTTACAGAGCAGCTTGAAATAATGAGTGGTCAGATATCACTTCCGATGGAAGTCCTTTCAGAAGAAGATACTGCAGAAGTAGCGGCGGCAGATCTTACAGGCAGGCTGGATGCGATGGAAACAGAAAAAGCCATGGAATCACTGACTGCGATATTTGCACCTTACAGCAGTGTGCTCATTTGCATGCAGAGACCGCACATAAAGCTGCTAAGGAATCTTAACAGGATACTGCTTCGCATGAATATCCCGTTTGTCGTTTGTCTTATAGACGGACCGTTCCTCAGTGTAATGACGATAAAGGGATATGAGACAGGGTGTTTTGAATGCTATGAAACAAGAGTGATGGCAAGGCTGGAATCAATGAGTGCATATCGCAGCTATGTGGAACGCACATCAGGAAATATGAGAAAAAGCGATCTGACGTCCGTGACGCCGATACTGCAGATGATTTCTTCACTCGGTCTTTTTGAAGCATTTCTTATCAATAATATACATAAGGCAAAACTGGCTGGACGTATATTCAATATCTATCTGCCATTGCTGGAAGTGCAGGTCCAGGATCTTCTGAGAGTGCCTTTCTGCAGCGCATGCGGTCATATTGCAAAGGCGGAATATGAAGAAATGTATACTTCATCCGAAGAAATAGTAGAAAAGCTCGTAGAGCGTGTGGAACTGTCAAAAGACGGGGAATAGGAGGACTTCGTGATCGATTACTACCCAAGTCATGTACATATCAGAAATAATTACCGAAGGATAGGCGGACAGCATGGAGGTATAGTGGAATCTCAGCTTCTTCTCTGCAATAATCAGGTGGCAACCCCGAAACTGGCGATTTGTGCGAATCAGATGCCGCATTATGAACAGATACTTGTGTCTGACAAGGCCAGGATAAATTACCATCTTTCAGGATACGGCATTTACCGGGAAGAAGCCATGGTAAAGCTTTATGGAGAAAGCGTAGAGCGTTATGCGCTGCTGGCGGCGTCACGAATGTGGCAGGACAAAGTCATCTACCACAGCTACAATGAGATGGCAGAGGATCACGATATGGTGCCGTGGGAATACATTCGTATTTTCAGCGGCGAAGATTATCAGGAACTCTCAAAAAAAACCAATATACGCGATATCACACGTGATGATGTGATCGGGTGGGTGGAATGCCCGTCTCTGCTGGAAACAGGCAAGACACATTTCATACCGATGCAGTGTCTGTTCATAGGATACCATGTGAGAGAGGATCTGGGTGAGAAGATATTCGTTCCGAGCTTTTCCAAAGGCTCTGCTGCACATATAAACATATACAAGGCACTGGAGAGCGCGATAATGGAGGCGGTGGAAGCTGATGCATTCATGCTGAACTGGTACACTGACGCCAAAAGCAGAAAACTCGTAAATGACGATCTTGATTTTATGAAACTGGCGGACAAGATCCTCGGAGGAACTGTTTACGATATGCAGCTTTATGATTTTTCTATGGAGGGGCTGCCCGGAAGCGTTATCGCGGCACAGCTGACTAACAGAAAAGGAAAGGCTCCGTATATACTGATGGGATGCAGTGCGAATCTCGATCCTGTGCGCGCAGCATACAGGGCGCTTTCTGAAGCGGCGACCATCCACTACCTGGCAGCAAACGGCCCGATGATGAATCCTGTTGATTTTCTCGGCAGTGATGAAGAAAGCTTTCTCAATCTCGACAGCAATGTAGCATACTGGACAAAGGCAAAGGATCAGGAAAAGAAAAGCAGGCTGATCGAAAGCATCTATGAAGGAACAGACAGTTTTTCGAGCCTGCAGAAAGAAAGCACAGGCAGTGACAGAGAGAACATAGAGCACATGATAAGAATGCTGAAGAACGTGTCAAAGTATGCTGTGTATCTTGACATCACACCTCCGGAGATCATATCCATGGGTCTCAAGGTAATGCGTGTATTCATTCCGGAGCTGGTACAGTTGTCTTATCCGGGATTCCCGTATTCAAGACATCCGCGGGCACTGGAGTTTGGAGGAATAACCAATGATTTTCCACATCCCATGCCTTAAACTGTGGCTTTTCCTGTGTGTGGCAGCATTCCCTTCGGCATACATATACTTTGCAAAGCCTTTTATCAGGGTACGTGAAAGCAAACTTCTGTCAGAGAATGCGGCAACTGTTCTGATCTACGGCATACTGCTGCTGCTTGCGTGGATCATGGGGATAACCGGACCTGCAGATTTCAGTGCAGAGAGCATTATGGATGCCGGATGGAAAAACCTGCTCTTTGCAGCGGCGGCAGTCATGGGGTTCATTGATCTGGTGCTCGAATATCTGGAATTGGCATTGCCGGTCTGGGTGAAAAGCAGAAGACTCCCCAAGGTCAGACCGGCGGCTGTATATTCAGAAACGTTCCATGTAAGCAGCGTTGTATCGATAATCCTGGCGGCAGCGGCGGAAGAATTAGTCTTTCGCCAGGTCATTATCGGTGGTGTGTGTGAAGGTCTCGGCTGGGCGCCGTGGGCGGCAGGCATAGTCAGTGCATTGCTTTACGGTATGAATCATGTGTATTTCGGACGTTTCGCTGTGATTCAGAAATGCAGCAGCGGGCTTATATATTCCATGTTTTTTCTGACCGGCGAAGCAGGGATATGGCTTTGTATTTTATGTCATGTTTCGCAGAACATCATTCTTTACTGCTGGTCTGTTCGAAAAACTGCGCAGCAGAAAAGGGTCAGAGTTCCGTCCGGAAGTAGAAAGGAGCCTGGGAATGACTGATAATATGATACTTGCCATAACACTGTCAGCAATGGCGGCGGCAGCTGTTGTGATGGGAAGGATCCTGTTCTGGGTGGACGGAAGCGCCATAGTGACCCGTCTCTCAAGAAAAGCAATGGGGGTCATCAGCTGGGATTACGAAGAAATAAAAGCATCGCTTATCGGAATATGGTACTATATCGTGCCGCTGTGCTTCATAGCAGGATTCTGTGCAGTGTTCAGATACAATATATTCCGTTATTTTTATATAGCGCCGGAATATCTGGGATATATCCCGCTTACGATCCTGGCGGAGATGAGTATCGTGACGATGATGTCAGGGTCGCTCACCCTGTTTTCCGAAAAAAACGACTGGGCGGGGGATATCGGCGAGATCAGCTGGATACAGTCTATACGTAAGCGCAATAAAAAAGTCGCACCGCTTGTTCCTCTCCTGGGCGCATTATTTGAGGAAACGTTTTTTCGCGGGACGATCTTTATGATACTTTACATGAATTTTCCGATACTGGGGTTTGCAGGTGCCGCAGCGGTATCGGGCATCCTGTTTGCGCTGGAGCAGGCGTTGTTTACCAGCAGCGGCAGACAGTGTCTCAGTATGGTGCTGGCATCTCTGGGCATTTCATTTGTCGCCTGTGTTTCCACTGCATATACCGGAAGCTTTCTTCCGTGTCTGCTGGCGCACGAGTGCTTTCTGATTTTCTATTTCGGCAGGTTCCGTTATTATTAGCGGGAGCTGTTCAGGCTGTTTATGGGTTCGCTGAGGAGTGCGAGCTTGCGTTTCCGCGGGAGCTTTTTTATCGCAGCTTCGCGGCGTGCAGCTGCGATCTTGTCAGGCAGGTACTCGATGTATACAGGCTGCAGCGGGCCGCGCCCTCTGGTATACTTGGCTCCTCTGCCGCTGCTGTGTGCGGCAAAGCGCTTTTCAAAATCATTTGTCCAACCGGTGTAAAGCGTGCCGTCTTTGCATTTAAGGATGTAGACGCAGGGGCGTCCATGGCAGGCGGTCTGCCCGGAGGACTGTGTGCGGCCTGTATATCCGGAGCGCTTCGGGTGTTTGCTCTGCTTAAGCCGCTCTGCGTCAGGCGGAGTGCTGATATCTGTTCCCGGTTTTTTTTCGACTCTGGCCAAACCTGTCACCTCCTGTTTTTTTCATCCGTCACTGCTGCCGGAATATAAAATATCGAAATCGCCCGTTCATCGGGTCTATGATCCCTGACAGACGGCGGATCCACAAAGATTATAACAGATTATATCGTAAGCGTATAGAAAAAGAGGCGCCGCATCAATGGAAGAAACAATTGATGCGGCAGCCCCTGCAAGTGATTGTTGAAGTTACGATCTGTTCCTGTCAGTGATCACGGCAGGTTTTTGTACGTGATTTATTTTTTTACTTTGTTTCTTTTGAAAATCAGTGTGATGCCTGCGCAAAGTGCTGCAGCTGCGAGGAGGATCGTCCAGAGGACTGCATTTGTCGTATCGCCGGTATTGACTGCTGTGTATGTCTGGTCTGTTTTACCGCCTGGTATAGCAGCCGGTGTTTCTTTTGGCGTATGGCTGTTCGTGACGATGAAGCCTTCCTCCGCATTTCCTTTGATCTCTGCGGTGTATCCATCCACTTTATTTTCTGTTATAGTGTAGTCGATCTTTTTGCCGCTCTCCCCGTATATCGGCAGATTTGTGAAGCTTCCCGTCCATTTGTTGTTTTCGTTCAGGACAAGCGTCATACCTTCGATCGGATCGCCGTTGATGCAGAGCTGGATCGTTATGGATCCCGGCCTGATCTTGTCTTTGTCGTTTCCGTCATTCCAGTTTTTCGTGACGGTTATGCTGGTTTCCTGAGGTGTATACTCGTTAGTTACATTGAATCCGTCATAAGTTGCGGAATAATTCAGAACAGCATTTTCGGTGATGGTGTAATTGATCAGGTTGCCGTTGTCATATTTCGGATAATTGCCGAAATTCCATGACCAGTCGGCGTCTTCCGTTATATTCATCATGGTTGCGATCGGATCCCCGTTTTTGAGCAGGTTGATGGTGATGCTTTCAGGTCTGGCGGATTCGTGCCCTTCATCTTTCCATGTCTTGCTGCCGTGTATGCTGACAGTTTCGGGTTCATGAGTGTTGGTGATCGTGAAACCTGTTGCCGCATCGCCTGCTACAGAAGCACGGTAGCCGTCTACATCAGTTTCCTGAACTGTATAAACGATTTTCTTTCCTGCCTTATAAACAGGCAGATCTGTAAAGGTGCCGCTCCACTGCCCTGCTTTGCTGAGAGTGAGTGGCTGCACATCTGCAGGTTCGCCGTCTGCATACAGATGAACGGTGATCTCCGATGGTCTGATGCCGTCGTTATTGTCAGCATCATCCCAGACTTTGTTTACCGAAATGTCTGTTTTCTGCATCACGTATGTGTTTGTTATGGTCAGACCGTCATCAGATATGGACTTGGTATAACCTGCAGGTACTTCAACTTCATCCGCCGTGTATCTGATTTCAGTCGTACCGCTTGAATACTTCGGCAGGTTTTCGAAATATGCTTCCCATCCGTCTGACGCACTGATCGTCACCGGTTCGTCATATGCATTGCCGTCGGCATACAGCTGGATCTGTACGCTTTCCGGACGCTGTGCCGGGCTGTCGATATCATCCCAGATTTTCTGGACTGTCTTGTCAACAGTAAATGATTCTGAGATGTCTTCTGCCTTGATATCGATATCATAGCCGTTTCTCCCCGGGCAGTTATTGACCAGTTCCCAGAGCGTAGAACGACCTGTATAAGTCTGGGTTGTGTTTACAGTGATATGGCTTCCGTCCGGGTTGGTCCCGCTGAGGGTGCAGTTTATTGTTACCGTCTCAGTAGCTGAGTTCGGACTAAGACTGAGTCCCTCGGCTCTCCATTCGTTTTCTATTCCAGAGCCGCTCTTTTTCTTGAATGTCACAGGTTTGCCGTTCAGTGTGCCGGAAACGTTTGATGTGCTTACATTGATCGTCTCCCTTGAGATTTCTTCTCCGTTTGCTTTGGTAATGAGTGTCAGGCGGGCAGCGACTCTCACATCGATGTGGTTATAGTAGCTGTACGCTCTGTATCCGAGCTCATTCCTGTCAGTGCCCTGAGGCATGCCGTAACTCAGCAGAGCCTGCCGGCTGCTGTCAGAAGTTCCTTCACTGATCTGATCGGTGTCCGGAATGCCGGTTTCTGCAGGCGTCTGATCGGTGTCCGGAACGCCGGTTTCTGCAGGCGTCTGATCGATGTCCGGAACGCCGGTTTCTGCAGGTGTCTGATCATTGGCCGGGACGCCGATCTCTAAAGTATTCTGACCGGCGATATCGACATCGTCATTATCTGCTGCAAAAGCCGATGCAGGCAGCATACTCAGAACCATCAGAAAAGCCACGGTAAATCGCAAAAAATGGTTTTTCTTTTTCATACTGACCTCCTTTCCAGCTTCGAAGAAAGACTGTGTTTGTCACTTGTCCAGCTTCGACGCATGATGTACACGTGTTATGTTAATAGGAGATTAGCACAAAAATAATTGTTACGCAATACGATTTATCAAACTTTTCATACTATTTTTATAATTCGTGCTGCGTCTTGGAAAAGGCAGGCCGGGTCGGGCCGCACAGGGAGTCTTCGCGTCTCATGAGTGCAGTGCCTTATTGCTAAACAAATAAAAATCCCGGAGAGCAGCATAGAGGTTTCATGCTGCTCCCCGGGGTCGCATAGACCGTAATATCAGTGCATTTCGGCTACTGCCGGGTTCAGGATCGTCACTGCGAAGTTTTCTCTTCAAGGGTGAGTGTCAGATCCATTTTCTGCCCGTTTCTCACGATGGTGAATTTCAGTTTATCTCCAACGCTGTGAGAAGTCACTATCGATGAAAGCGTATTGAATGATGTGATCTCTGTGCCGTCTACTGCATAGATCATGTCGCCCTTCTGGAAGCCGGCTTTCCGGGCATTGGTACCGTCAACGGCTGCGATGTACACATATGTCGTGCTCTGGCCGTTGTTGAAAAGTCTGTCCATGGTGCTGCTCTGACCGGAAGACTCGGTATAGGACATTCCTGTGGACGGCTGCCCGCTCACGTAGCCGTTTTCAAGGATCTGCTGTGCGACATCCGCAGCTTTGTTGATAGGGATCGCGAATCCGAGACCTTCAACATCTGAACCCGAAGATTTCGCAACGACGATGCCGATCAGCTGACCATCCCCGTTGAAAAGACCGCCGCCGGAGTTGCCGGGATTTATCGAGCTGTCTGTCTGAAGCAGGGTCATGGTTTTGCCGTCGATCGCAAGCTCTCTGTCGAGTGCGCTTATTATGCCTGCAGTTACCGTGCCGCCGAGTTCGCCGAGCGGATTGCCTATAGCTACAGCCATGTCGCCGACAGCAAGCTGGTCGCTGTTTCCGTATGTTGCCGGAGTCAGTCCCTCAGCCTTTATCTTGAGGACAGCGATGTCTGTGATCGGATCTGTTCCGACAAGCTCGGCATCATATTCCTGCTGATCGGAAGTCGTTACAGTGATCTTGCTGGCACCCTCTATGACATGGTTGTTAGTGACAATATAGCCGTCGCTGGTGATTATAACACCGCTTCCGGCTCCCTGAGTGACATACTGCTGGATCCATGAGTCGGAAGATACGCTTTCTGTTTTGATCTCAACGACACTGGGCCGTGCTTCTTTAGTTATTTCCTGTACCGTCTTATTGCTGCCTGTGGCGTCTTCGAGCGTATAGCCTGTCGTTTTTACACTGCCTGTCTTTGAGGAGGAAGCCGTATCATTGCCGAAAAGTGCATTAGCTGCCGCAGCGCCTCCGAATCCTACACCTCCGGAGACTATCATGCAGAGCACGATGAGCCATGTGAGTGAGCGTCTGGTGAAAGTGACCTGGGGAGAAGGTTTCCTGGGAGCTTTCTTACGCTTTTTGTGCACTTTGCCGAGACCGTTCTGGTTGTCCCAGGATGCGGAATCTCCGGCAGACGTACCATATGGATCTGCAAAGCCGCCGGCATTCTCAAAATCGTTTGGTGTGCCGTACGTCTGAGTATCGTTGCTGTATGATCCATAGGCCCCGCTGCCGCAAGCTCTGCTGCCGTACGTTCCATACTGGCCGTCATACTGGTTTACTTCATACTGACTGTTTGATTTCCTGAAATTGTCGCGCGGGTCTGTATATGATCCGGCATATGTCGTTTCGCTGAAACCGGAGGTGGCGGCGCCATCCGGAGTAGCGCCTGTGGCAGCGCCATATGCGGTCCCGTGCGCTTCATTTGCAGAAAACTGTGATGTGTCATATGCGCCTTGCGTAAAGGACGCATTGCCTTGACCGTTCTCCTGGGCACCGCCGGTCGCAGCCGGGTTCTCATCAGACTCCTTCATGATAAAATTAGGCTCGTAATTTGAATTGTCTGTTCTGTTTTCATCCATATATATCACCTCATTTGCATGATTGTTTGTGCTTGACTTAAATATACAAATACAATATGTATTTTTAGTGTCGAAAATATGTGATTATATATAGAAAAAGTTAAACATTTTCTACATAATATGATAGAATTGAAAGCGTATAGAAGTTTGCAGACACAGCAGGCGGATATTTTGCATAATAAAAATCGGCTGACTATTTTCACGCCGATTTGTTTTAGGATATGATATATTCAAAAAGGAGATGGGAACCATGAGCAAGGCTTTGATCGCGATAGACAAAAGCAGGTCTTACAGAGTATATATAACGATAACTACAGATATGGTACAGCAGGCTGCCGACATACATGACACGACGCCGCTGGCTTCGGCCGGACTGGGCAGGGTGCTGACTGCGGCAGGGCTCATGGGCATCATGCTCAAGAATGATGACGAGAAGCTCACCGTGAATTTCAAGGGTGACGGTCCTGCAAAGCAGATCCTGGCTACAGCATACGGTGACGGCAGCGTCAAGGGATATATCGCGAATCCGTACGTCGATCTGCCGTTAAAGGCAAACGGCAAGCTGGACGTGGGCGGGTCGCTCGGAACAGGCGAGCTGACAGTGATAAAGGATCTGGGGCTCAAAGAGCCGTATATAGGGACTATAGCGTTTGCCAGCGGCGAGATCGCAGACGACCTGACGGCTTACTTTTTCATATCGGAACAGCAGAACTCTTCTGTAGCCCTCGGTGTGAAAGTCGAGCGCGACCTTTCCATAGGAGCGGCAGGCGGCATGGTGATCCAGATGCTCCCGGACGCAGAAGAAGGTGCGATCGATGCGCTTGAGGCCATGATCGGAAAGATGGAGCCGCTGACCGCGATCATCAGCAGGATAGCGGAAAGTTCTGCAGGCATGACTGACGCCGGGATGGTGCAGAAGCTGCTGGAGGAGATCTTCGCGGGCATGCCTGACGAGTACATGCCGCAGACCCTTGAGGAAAGAGAGATCCGCTGGAACTGCGACTGCAGCCACGAGAGGATGGCGAGAGCGCTGGCGACGATAGGACGTCATGACATGCAGGAGATAATAGAAGAAGACGGACACGCAGAACTGCAGTGTCATTTCTGCCTGAAAAAATATGATTTTGACAGAGAAGAACTGACAGAGATCCTGCAGAACATGTGATCACGGATGAAATAACGCAGACGTGTCACGCTGACGACACATTGCAGAGATATCATAAGCGGGCAATAAGAGATCGGAGATGATATAAATGAAAGATATAATGATAAAGATAAAGGGCCATCAGGCCGACGACACCGGTGAAGACTCGATGGAATTCATCACGGAAGCGAAGCTTTACAAGAGAGGCGAGGCTCTGTACCTAATTTATGAAGAAAGTGAGCTTTCAGGCATACCGGGATGCAAAACGCGCCTGAAACTCAAGGGCGATGAAGTCCAGCTGAAGAGATTCGGCAAAGGCGCAGGTGCCGGGAGCGAGATAAGATTTGAAGCGGGCAAGCGCTACACCGGGTATTACGAGACGCCGTTCGGCGCGATAGAGATGGAAGTCCTGACAAACAGACTTGAGAACACACTGTCCGAGCACGGCGACGGACAGCTCGACATAGATTATGATATCAGCCTCAAGGGGCTGATGGAGGGACGCAACAGATTGAGTATAACACTGATGTAAAAGTCGGTCGGGAGATCAGGAGGTAAAGAATATGATGAACAAAAAAGCAGTCACCGTGATTTCGGCGGCAATAATAATAATAATGGTAGTGACAACGGTAACGTGTGCCATAGCATATCTGTAACACAGCATCAAAACGGGAGGAGAAGATGAGACAAATAGGTTTCAGCGCAGAAAAGTATATTGAAGAACAGTCCAAGTATATATTGCAGAGGATCGAAGACGGGAACGGAGAGAGGCTGTATCTGGAATTCGGCGGCAAGCTGGTCCAGGACAAGCACGCGATGAGGGTGCTGCCGGGGTTTGATGAAAATGCAAAGATCAAGCTGCTCCAGAGGATGAAGGATCAGGTCGAGATCATAATATGCATATATTCGGGAGACATCACGACAAGCAAGACCAGACAGGACTTCGGTATTACTTACGATCTGGAGGTGCTGAGACTTATCGACGTCTTCAGGAAATATGACCTCGAGATCAACAGCGTGGTCGTGACGAGATACGAGGACTCCGCACCTGCTGTGGACAAGTTCATAAACAAGCTGGAAAGGCGCGGGATCCGCACCTATAAACACAGATTCACAAAGGGCTATCCTACAGACGTCGACACTATCGTGAGCGACGAAGGATATGGTGCGAACCCTTACATAGAAGTGACCAAGCCGCTGGCCGTAGTCACAGGTCCGGGAGGAGGCAGCGGCAAGCTGGCAACATGCCTGTCGCAGCTTTACCATGAATACAGGAGGGGCAGAAAAGTCCGATACGCTAAGTTCGAGACTTTCCCTATCTGGAACCTGCCTCTCAAGCATCCGGTGAATATCGCATACGAGGCTTCTACGGCAGACCTCAAGGACGTCAATATGATCGACTCTTTCCACCTCGAAGTATACGGCGAGCAGGCAGTGAACTATAACCGCGACCTGGAGGTTTTCCCTGTCGTGAAAAGGATCATAGAGAAAATAACGGGCGAAGAATCCGAATACAAATCACCTACAGATATGGGCGTCAACAGAGCCGGGTTCGGGATAACCGATGACGCCGTAGTAAGAGAAGCCGCATGTCAGGAAATCATAAGAAGATACCTGATCGCGCTTTGCGACTATAAGAAAGGGAAGATCGACAACGAAACTCTGGAAAGAGTCAAGCTGCTGATGGATGAAGTCTCACTCGCTCCGGAAGACAGGAAGGTCGTGGTACCGGCCAGAGAATACGCCGAGAGCAAGAAAGAGTGCGATGAAAGGTACGTGAACGTGGTAGTCATGGCTCTGGAGATGGATGACGGCACGATCATCACAGGCAGGAGCTCACGCAGGATGGTCGCAGCTGCTGCAGCGATACTGAATTCCGTGAAATACCTCAGCGGCATGGCAGACGAGATACACCTGATCTCACCTAATATCCTCAAGAGCATACAGGAGCTCAAGACGAACGTCCTGATGGCGGACAAGAGCAGCCTCAACTGCGAAGAGATCCTCACGGCGCTGACGATCTCGGCAGCAACGAATCCTTCTGCTGAAGCAGCGCTTGCAAAGCTGAGCGACCTCAGAGGATGCAGGGCACACTGCACGGCTATACTCAGCGACAAGGACGAAAATACGCTCAAGGCGCTGGGGATCGACGTTACCAGCGATCCGGAATATATCACGAACAACCTTTACTACGGCTAGAGACGGCAGGAGCAACCAAGATGTACGGAAGATATATTGTACTTTTTGCCATCCTGTTCACAGGATGGTTTCTGCGAAAAATAAACTTCATCGATGACAAGATGAACCACAGCATCAACAAGCTGATAGTGTATTTTGCATACCCGTGCCTGATCGTGCACAATATAGGAAGCATGGAGGCTACAGGGGAAGTGCTGATGTCATTTCTCATCACGTTTGTGCTGAGCCTCGCAATGTTTTACATTTACGGACTTGTGAGCCGGCTTTATGCAAAGGTGCGCAAGTTCCCGGAGAGCGAGTCTAATGTGCTCGAGTTTGCGATGGCATCGCCTAACAATGGATTCATGGGTTTTCCGGTCGCACTGATTTTTTTCGGCGATATGGGTCTGCTGCTGATGCTGGCGCACAATGCCGCGATGAATTTTTTCATTTTCACATACGGGACCGGGCTTCTCAAGCGAAACTACAAAGACAAGAGAAAAGCAACTCCGGGGAGGATGTTCAAAGCTGTTTTGAAACTGCTTCTCAATCCTAATATCCTGGCGCTTTTCATAGGGTTCGCGCTCAGCATGCTCGGCGGGGACATACCGCAGCCGGTTGATGAATATCTGCTGTATCTGGGTAACATATCGACTCCGATGGCGATGATATTCATCGGGTCCAGCCTTGTCAGCTACAAGTTCAGCGATATCATCAGGAGCCTGACGGTGATAGAATCGAGCCTGATGAAGCTCGTGTGGCTGCCGGCGCTTACAGGGGCACTTGTGTACTTCCTGCCGGTGTCCGCACTGATAAAGGCGATCGTTGTGCTGGGGGCATGTTTTCCGACAGCGGCGACTGTTTCGATGCTGGCAGAGCAGGAGGGACTGGATCCGGGGCCGGCGAGCAAGGTGCTGTTCCTGAGCACGGTCGCGTCCATCGCAACGGTACCTGCAGCGATCAACCTGATAAATATCATATTCGTGTAAAGCTTCACCTGTCAGATACGTCTGAGTATGTGGAAGTTTCACCGTAAAATACAGATTCTCTTTCGAGAAGAACATCAAGCCTTTCCGCAACGATATTTTTCGATGCTATGGAGAGGCTTTCGTATTCATTGACCAGTTCTGCCAGCTGCCTGTTTCCGTCTTCGAAGTATATCCGGCTGAGCAGGCCCGTTGAAAGATCGTGATTCACAAGGCTTTCCAGACCTATATCATAGAATGAAGCTATGGCGTCTATACACGGCAGGCTCGGCACTTTGGTTCCATTCTCGTAGGATGCGTAAGTCGTGCGCGCAGTGTAGATCGCGGCAGACAATTCGTCCTGGCTGATCCCCCGCATAGTTCGCAGCAGTTTCAGATTTTTGGCGAGTATCTTAGTATCGATCATAGATCCGCCCTCGCAGCTTTTTCATAGTCCCACGGGAACATGTAAAATTCGTCTTCACATTCGGCGAGACCGGCTACCTTGTTTCGCAGGTGTTTCCTTGCTCCGTATGAAAGCCTGAGGTAGCCTTCCGCAAAGGTGTATGCATCCATCTTGCCGTGGCTGCGCCTCAGCAGTGAAAGCACATGTTCTGTGATATCAAAGGTAAGCAGATAATCGAGACTCACGTCAAAGACATCTGATATGGCCTGTATCGTCAGAAAATCAGGGATCCTTGTGCCTCTTTCAAGACTGGCATAACATGAACGCGAGATATTGAGCTGTGCTGCAGTCTGTTCCTGGCTCAGACCGTTAAGGTGTCTCAGGAGACGAAGATTTCCGGCTATGTATCTCTGTGCTTTGTAAAGTTCTTTGTGTCTACGGGTTTCTTTAGTTTGCATAATAATTGCCTCCTTTTCAAAATTCTGTTTTATGAGCTCACGTTATATATGAGTCCGTTCTGCATCAAAAAGTTGCAATGTTAAACTGAAAATATTTCGCAAGTCGAAAAATAAGTCATAATTCTTTTCGCGCCCCCTGTTAGTTTATAATATACCCTCTAAGGGTTATGAAAGCATGAGACTGCAGAGCATTAAACTGTAAGCAGGAAAAATGCCAACCTTAAGAGGGAAAAGGATAATGGAATTCAGAGAGTTAAATAAAAAGGAAATGGGTGCGAGGATCAGAGCCAGAAGAGAGGCTCTGAACATGTCCAGAAGTGAACTTGGCAAACTGCTTTCGGTAACTGGCAAATTCATCGCAGATATCGAGTACGGCGACAAGGGAGTATCGCTGAAGACTCTGTACAGGCTCAAGCAGATACTCGGCGTCAGTGCTGATTATATACTTGAGGGCGATGAGACTTACATATCTGCTGATGAGAAAAAGAAGAGACTCAGCGAGAACATCATGGGTTCACTGAGTGTATGCTCGGTACAGCAGTTAAACTGCATGGAGCAGATAGCCAGACTTTATGTAGAAGGCATCGTGAATAAGGAATGAAGAAGTGAATGTGTTGGATGTAGATAATGATAATGATGATTTGCTGAAAAGACTGTGCGAAGAATATCCGTCAGTTGTACGTCTGCTGAAGATAATGGGTGTCGATCTGGATGACATCGAAGATCTGGCGAGCGATATATTCATAGACGCATACAGGAATATCGGGAAGCTGAAGGATGTGGACAAGCTGGAAGCATGGCTGCACACGATAACAGCCAACAGAGCCAGAAAGTATTACCGTCAGAGGAAGAAGCGCAATGAGACGTCGAATCTTGTCAGAACAGAGATGGGCGAGATAGATATCTTTGATTCGATAGTAGATGAAGCGACTGTTGAAAAGATACTTCAGGAAGCGGAACGCAGAGATATGGTCAGGGATATGATAAACAGTCTGAGTGATATCGAGCGCAGGATCATAAGGATGAGGTTCTGGGGAGATTATCGTCATTCGGAAACAGCAGAGATCCTGAATATCAACATCAATACGGAAAAGAGCATTTACAGAAGAAGCCTGAAAAAACTTAGAGACAATTATTTCAAGCTCCTTGGGGAGGATTAGCTGATGAGCGGGATGAATGATGGCAGGCAGCCGCAGTCCGGGAGGCGGATCAGGGAAATCATTTCTGATGCAACTGACAGGGAACTTAAGGATTTTGCCACGGGAAGCCTGACTCCGGATGAACTGGCGGCGATGGCTGCTGCAGAAGAACGGAGAAGAAAACGTCGTATGCGCCGCATAAGCGGTATCGCGGCGTTATTTGTGATCGTTCTGGCATGCGGAGCGTTCTTCGTATTCAGTACATTAACGACCGATGTCGATGCAGACAAGAATCCCAAGGAAGAGATAGCCACCGAAGACGGAGTGATGATAGAAGATGGCGGCTGGGGAAGCAGTAGCGAGGATATGTGGGAAATAACGGACTGGAAAGAGGTCAGCGCGATGAAAGCGACCATTCCGGAGTTGGTGATCCCGGAATATATCCCTGAGGGGTATGAGTTTGAGAGGCTGACGATAGAAAGGTTGCCTAAAATTTCAAATATGGAGTACACTTTTGTAATGGAAGATGAAGAAGAAATTATAATCCATCAATGTGTTAATCATGAATATTTAATGGCAACGGATATTTATAAAGACTGTGAAACGATTGAATGGTCTAAGGGTATAATTTATTTGATTAAAAATCAAATAAATTATACAGCTACCATATTACCTGATGATAACTGTATTATAGAAATTATTAGTAATTTAACAAATAATGAAATTATAAGAGTGGTAGAATCGTTTACTTTTTAAAATGAGCCAGTGTATTTTGTTTGATAATGTGTACCACTAGAATTTGTGTCGGCGAATACTACTTTTGCTCGATAAACAGTCCCGCTTTTAAGGGTGAAAACTTTTGATGCGGAGATGGTATAGGTGTTAGATGCACTTTTTACATATGAATATGCTGGAAGACCAGTTGCAGTTCTCCATGAACCGTTATATTTTTCCTGAAGGATAATAGTACAGGTTGCTTTGGTTGCTTTTTCATCAAAACTTGCATAAGCTGATACACTGCCGCTCGTGCTGCTCGATCTGGAAGCTCCTACATTGCTTGTGTTTGTTGACTGTGGGGCTATCGCTCCTCCGTCAGCTGTTACTGCTGCGGCTCCCGGCTCAGGTGTGTTCTGCTCTGCTGCGAATAAGGCTGTAGGCATTGAAAGAACCATTGCGGCAGCCATAACGAATGTTAATAATCTTTTTTTCATGTTTATCTCTCCTTTGCATAAAAAGTTTAAAAATAACGTATTGCGCAATTTTAGGAGAGAAGGTATTTACTGACAATAAAATCCAGGGGGTGTATATTGCTGGAAAAACACGACTGACTACGGGGGGATTGCCGAAAAAATATAACCCGAACTTTCCATAAGAAAACAGCCCGAAATGATCCGCTTAAATTTGAGAAATAGCTCAAAATATTTGCAAAAAAATATTTAAAACATCACATAAATCGTTTACAATAGAAAAATATAGATCATTAATAAGGAGGAGTTAATTATGAAAACAGTTGGTGTACTGGGAACGGGCACAATGGGCGCCGGTATCATCCAGGTTCTGGCTCAGAATGGTTACAACGTAGTTCTTAGAGCGAGAAGACAGACATCCGTAGACAGAGGTATCGCAACCGTAGAAAAAAATCTGGACAGGCTCATCAAGAAAGAGAAGATCACAGAAGCAGATAAAGCAGAGATAATGGGCAGAGTGCACGGCTCGACAGATATCGCTATAATCAAGGATGCTGACCTCGTTATCGAAGCCGCTACAGAAGACATGGAAGCAAAGAAAGCTCTCTTCAAAGAACTGGATGAACTTTGTAAGCCTGAAACTATCATTGCAACGAATACTTCAGCGCTTTCCATCACAGAGATCGCTGCAGCAACAGGCAGACCTGACAAGATCATCGGAATGCACTTCTTCAATCCGGTTCCTGCAATGAAGCTGGTTGAGATCGTTAAGGGACTTACTACTTCAGACGAAACAAGAGAGACTATCCTCGAGCTTACAAGAAAACTCGGAAAGACTCCTGTAGATGTAGCTGAAGCACCTGGATTCGTCGTAAACAGGATCCTCATCCCTATGGTAAACGAGGGAATCGGCATCCTGGCTGACGGAGTTGCTGACGTTGAGGGTATCGACACAGCAATGCAGCTCGGAGCAAATCATCCGATGGGACCTCTCGCACTTGGTGACCTGATCGGACTGGATGTTTGCCTGGCTATCATGGAAACTCTCTATGCTGAGTTCGGCGATACGAAATACAGACCTCACCCGCTCCTCAGAAAGATGGTAAGAGCGAACAAGCTGGGAAGAAAGACCGGCGAAGGTTTCTACAACTACAACAAATAAGATCCTGCTGTTGGGTGTAGCATGACTGCACGGAGCAGATACTTAGGCATATCGGAAATAGAAACTTTGACAGACTCACGGATCCGCTGCGGATATCCGCGGGTCTGTTTTTGTTTTGCGCCGGACAGGTGTGACCGGATCCCTGGACAGACCGGCAGTTCAGCGGCGCGAGCGCCATATGTGACAGCAGTGCGTTTTTTTGCAAAATAATCCAACTGCATATTGTGTATGCAAAAAAATAAGTGTATAGTTATAGTAGTAATTTTAAATTGAAATCTTGATACCAGTCAGATTAATTTATATTCTAACTTTCCAAAAGAAAAGCTTTACTAATTTTGACAAAGAGAAAGGGTTCGCCATTTATGTGGAAAACAATGGATGAGTCAGCGCTTAAGGGGAAAAAAGTAGCTGAACTTAGAGAGATCGCCAAAACTTTTGGCTTGAAAAATTATCAGAAGATGAAAAAAGCGGAGCTCGTACAGGCGCTCATGAAGGATGATGAGCCGCCGAAAAAGGCTGAGCCGGTCGGAGACAAGGCGGCAGCAGCGAGAAAATCGGATCGTGCCGGGGTCGAGACCGCTGCCGAAAAGCCGGATCACGAGGAGGCTATGGACGGTGCAGAAACAGCGAAACCGTCAAAAGCTGCATCAAAAGCCGCAGCAGCAACTGCAGCAGAAGCTTCGGCAACAGAATCAACAGAAGTCTCAGAAGAAGCAGAAGCATCAGATAAGGCAGTGCACGCAGGAAGAAGGCTGAGCGGCAGGACTGCCGGAGGGCGAAAACAAGCCGCATCGAGATCGAAGACAGGGACGAGATACACGAAAACAGAGTCTGCCGGCGAGGGCGAAAAAGATCAGTCAGAGCCGGAAAACCGTGTTCCGCATGAAGCGGAAGCCGCGCAGGACGAAACAGATGACACATCAGCAGCCGGAAGCCGACATGCAGCAGCAGGCACACATACAAACGGCAGGGCAGACAGCAGAACAGATGACAGGCATGATGACAGACCGCAGCGAACCGGCAGGCACAGAGGCAGGCCTGCGCCGGACAGAAGCGACAGATTCGAGGTCGAGGGTATACTCGAGCTTGCAGACGGCGGATTCGGATTTCTGAGATTCAATAATTTCCTTACCAGCGAAAAAGATATATACGTGGCGCCGGCACAGATCCGGCGCTTCAACCTGAAAACAGGTGATAAAGTAAAAGGAATATGCAGACATCCAAACGACGGCGATAAATTCGGCGCGCTGCTTTACGTGGTGACGGTGAACGGCGACGAGCCGGGTGTTGCAATGAAGAGACCGGATTTCGAGTCGCTCACACCGATATTCCCGAACGAGCGGTTCAAGCTGGAAGACGGCAGAGACCTTTCGCTGAGGCTGATAGACCTCGTAGCCCCTATCGGAAAGGGCCAGAGAGGTCTGATCGTAGCACCGCCAAAAGCCGGAAAGACCGTGCTGATCAAGAAGATCGCGAACAGCATAGAAAAGAACTACCCGGACGTCGAGATGATAGTTCTCCTCGTAGACGAGCGTCCTGAGGAAGTGACGGACATGAAACGCAGCCTCAAAGGCAACGGTGAAGTCATATATTCCACGTTCGATGAGCTGCCGCAGCATCATGTAAAGGTCGCAGAGATGGTGCTCGCCAGAGCACAGCGACTTGCAGAGCACGGCAGAGACGTGATAATACTGATGGACAGCATAACGAGGCTTGCCAGAGCATACAACCTGGTAGTGCCGGCATCGGGCAAAACGCTGTCCGGCGGATTCGATCCGGGCGCTCTGCACAAGCCTAAGAAATTCTTCGGCGCGGCAAGAAAACTCGAGGAGGGCGGCAGCATCACGATACTGGCGACAGCGCTCGTGGAGACGGGAAGCCGTATGGACGACCTGATCTTCGAGGAGTTCAAGGGTACAGGTAACATGGAGCTGCACCTCGACAGGAAGCTTTCGGAAAAGAGGATCTTCCCTGCGATCAACCTGAACAAGTCGGGAACGAGAAGAGAAGATCTGCTCATGGATCAGGACGAGCTGGAGGCTATCTGGTACATGAGACGAGCGATGGGCAACCGGGACAATCAGGAAGTGACCGAAATGATACTGGACAATCTGGCACATACGAGAGACAACAGGACTTTCATCGAAGTGATCAGGAAGATAAAGCTAGAGGGTTGATATTGATATGGATTTAAGCAAGATTTTTCTCAAGGGGGCCTGCCCGACGAAAATGGGCGGCCAGGCTGTCATGGAAGGGATAATGATGCGCGGCGAGACGAAGACTGCGCTGGCGCTGAGGCTTCCTGACGGCAGCATCAATGTAAGCACTGAAGATATAAAGAAGCCGGGAAAATGGGCGAAGCTGCCGCTCGTGCGCGGAGTAGTCTCGTTCGTGTCCTCGCTGGTGGTAGGTACCAGACAGCTGATGAAATCAGCCGAGATCCTGAGCGAAGCGGACGAGGAGATATATGAGGAAACGCGTTTCGAAAAGTGGCTCAACGATAAGTTCGGCAGCAGGGGCGCGTGGAATTTCATGCTCTATGCGTCGGTCGCGCTGGCGATAGTTTTCACGGTGGGCATTTTCATAATACTCCCGACCGGGATCGTGAATCTGATGAAGCATGTGACCCAGAGCATATTCTGGCTCAACTTCACGGAGGGCGTGCTGCGTATCGTGATGTTCATACTTTACGTGTGGGGCATATCGTTTATGGGCGATATAAAGCGTGTGTTCCAGTATCACGGGGCGGAGCACAAGACGATACACTGTTTTGAAAACGGACTGGATCTGACGCCGGCGAACTGCAGGCAGTTCCCGACTCTGCACCCGAGGTGCGGGACCAGCTTCCTGATGTTCGTGTTCATCATAGCGTTCGCGCTGCATTTTCTGCTGGGATGGCCGAATCTGCTGCTTAGGGTCGTTTCGAGACTGCTGCTGCTGCCGGTGATCGCAGGGCTTTCATACGAACTGCTCAGATGGGCGGGCAAAAGCGATAATATAGTAGTCAAGATCCTGAGCATCCCGGGGCTGTATCTGCAGAAGGTGACGACGAAGGAGCCTGACGACAGCCAGCTCGAGGTCGCGATAGCAGCGATAAATGCGGTGCTCGTGGCGGAAGGCAAGAAGCCTGCGACCGCATCGGTCGCAACATCTGGAGGCAGATGCGGAGCAGCGGCCGGAGAAAGAGCTGCTACCGGCGCAGCCGGAAGCGGAAACCCCGGGGCTGCCGGAATGTATGGCAGGTCCATAAACGCCGGAGGAAGCAGAACTGCAGACCTTTACATGAAAAACGGCGCAGTCGCAAGAACAGGAAAATACGCGGGCAGAACGGCCGGCAGGCGCAGGCGCCGTTCGATGGCGCTGTGGAGCACAGCAGGCATGGATATACAGGATATAGAGATGTGGAGCAAGCGTGCGCTCCGAAGGCGCAGATGCATATAGGACAGGGATCATTATGAGGATCAAAACAGAAAGGATGGCAAATGAAGACTAGGATACTTGTGAAAGAAGGAGAATATCAGCTTTCCAAGGCATTTTGCATGGATCCTAAAATAGACGCGCAGGAACTTTACTGCTACCTGACCGGGCTCGACAAGGTCAGTCTTTTTCTCAAGGCCGAAGAAGAGGTGGACCTCGAGACCGAGGAAAAATACATGGAACTGATAAGGAAAAGGGCGGAGCGCATCCCGCTGCAGCATATCACCGGGGTGCAGGAGTTCATGGGGTACACGTTCAGGGTGAACCCGCATGTGCTGATCCCGCGCCAGGACACGGAGACGCTGGTCACGGAGGCGGCGAAGACGATCCAGGATACCCCGCGCGAGAAGCTTTCGTTCTTTGAAAAGCTCAAAGGGCGCAAGGAGTGGGATGTGCTCGATCTGTGCTGCGGCAGCGGCGCGGTAGGTATTTCCCTGGCAAAGATCTGCAGCAATGTAAAAGTCACGGCAACGGACATCAGTGCGGAGGCGGTCGAAACGGCCGAAGCGAACGCGGAGGATCTGCGCGTCAGGGTGCGATTCCTCACGGGCGACATGTTCGAGCCGGTGAAAAGGCGAAAGTTCGATATGATCGTTTCGAATCCGCCGTACATAAGGACGAACATGATCTCGATCCTGCAGGAGGAAGTCAAGGATCACGAGCCGCTGAACGCACTCGACGGCGGGCGCGACGGACTGGATTTTTACAGGACTATCGTGGAAAAGGCCGCGGATTTCCTGAAGCCGGAGGGCTTCTTGCTGATGGAGATCGGCCACGACCAGGGAGAGGATCTGCGCAAAATGTTAAAAGATTCAGGAAAATATTCGCCGGCGGCGGTAATTAAGGATTTACCGGGCCGCGATCGTGTGGTAAAATGTAAATTGAAATAGGACAAATTTTGTACTGATTTCGTACTGATGCCAAGGGTATGACCGAGGGAAAAGGCGATGACACAAAAGACAGACATAATGGAAGGACCGAAAAAGATGCCGTGCACTGTACAAGCACGGCAGATACAGGACTTTTGGCCTGCAGGACTTGCTGTCATGTAAAACTGCAGGTGTGCGCCGGCAGACTTGCATGGATCGCCGGAACTTTCAAAGATCGCAAATCTCAACCTCTGTGACCCTGACGGGATGCGGAGGTTTTTTGTGATCGTGCAATAATTGAGTATTATCAGGAGATTTTAACGATGGACATATATGAGATATACGAGCATCTGGAAACTGCAGAGGGGATCGCATCACTGCTCGCGCTCGATGACTTCACGCCGGTATACGAACTGGCGGACAGGGTCAGAGCTGAGCATGTCGGAGACACGGTCCATCTGCGAGCGATAATAGAATTCTCGAATGTCTGTAAGAGGCAGTGCATCTACTGCGGACTGAACCGGGAAAACAGGGAGCTGGAGCGTTTTCGCATGAGCCATGATGAGATAATCGAGGCTGCGGCAGAGGCGGTCGATGCGGGATACCGCACGATCGTGCTGCAGTCGGGCGAAGATGACGGAACTTCGCCGGAAGACATAGTTGAGATAATAAAGGATATAAAAAAACTGAGGATCCGGGATCCATGGACGTTTGCGGAGTCGCCTCCGGCCGCAGAGGGAGCGGCGCCGGTCTCGGGGAATATCGGAAAGGCGCCGGCGCCGGATCAGGGTTCGAAAGGCCGAGGCGGTGCGGCCGTATCGCCGCAGACCGTAGGGCGGACCGTGGAACAGACCGCTCCCGTCAGTGATCCGTATGCACCGGCGATCACGCTGAGCTGTGGAGAAAAAAGCGAAGAGATCTACAGGCTCTGGTATGAAGCAGGAGCCGACCGCTATCTGCTGAAGCACGAGACCGCAGACCCCGAGCTTTACGACAGACTGCATCCGTGCGGCACGCTGGATTCAAGAGTAAAATGCCTGAAGACTCTGAGAGCGCTGGGATACGAGACGGGAAGCGGATTCATGATCGGCCTGCCGGGCCAGACGCTTGAGACGATCGCAAAAGACATCCTGCTTCTGAAATCTATACCGTGCAGGATGGCGGGAATCGGGCCTTTTATATCGAATCCGAGGACTCCGCTGGCGGGCAGTCCTGACGGCGATCCGGAGCTGGCAAGGCGCGCAGTTGCGATCACAAGGCTGCTGCTGCCGTATTCGAACCTGCCGCTGACGACGTCACTTTCGATACTTGCAGGCAGGGAGCAGCATGGTCAAGACGAGCCGCATACGGTGGAAAATCCGTTCGCGTTCGGCGCCAACGTAGTGATGAAGAAGGCGACGCCTGACAAGTACAAGGAAGCATACGAGATATATCCGGCGCAGTTCAAACCGACGCACATCGCAGAAGACAGGAAAGAACTCGAAGAGATGATAAGGCGCTGCGGCAGACAGCCGCGATAGATGCCGCAATGGCAGGGGGCGTATCCGCTGGGCAGGCGCTGCCCCGTTCAGGCACTGCACACGCTCAGGCGCTGCCCGCTGGGCCCGGACAGGTGGATGAATCTGTCGGTCATCACGTCAGGTGCTGCCCCGCTCAGGGGAAAATGCGCGTCAGCGCCACCGCTGATCACAGACAGCCCGGCGTGCCGGCACCCTCGCGCCACCTCATGAGACCACAAGCACCCGCGACCTGCGGGCTTTACATAAAAAAAGGCATTTCAAATAAATCACAAGCAAATCACGAAACCAAAAAGGAGAAACAAAATGGCAGTTTACAACAGTACCTCAAAAAAAGCCGAGGAATTCATAAACCACGAAAAGATCCTCGAAACGCTCGAATACGCGGAGGCGCACAAAGACGATCTCGAAATGATGGATCAGATCCTCGAAAAAGGCCGAAAATATCAGGGTCTTTCATACAAAGAAGCGATGACACTGCTCGAGTGCGAAGACCCTGAGATCATCAGGCAGATATTTGCGCTCGGCAAAGAGATAAAAGAGCATTTTTACGGCAACAGGATCGTGATGTTCGCGCCGCTGTACCTTTCCAACTACTGCGTCAACAGATGTGTTTACTGTCCTTACCATGGTCAGAACAAGCACATCCCGAGAAAGAAGCTCAGCCAGGAGGAGATCAGGGAGGAAGTGATCGCGCTGCAGGACATGGGTCACAAGCGACTTGCGATCGAGGCCGGCGAAGACCCGCTTAACAACCCGATAGAATATATACTCGAAAGCATAAAGACGATCTACAGCATCAAGCATAAAAACGGTGCGATCAGAAGAGTCAACGTGAACATCGCGGCGACGACGGTCGAAGAGTACAAGATGCTCAAGGATGCAGGGATCGGTACGTATATCCTTTTCCAGGAGACGTACAACAAGGAATCGTACGAGGCGCTCCATCCGGCAGGGCCTAAGAGCGACTACGCGTATCACACCGAGGCGATGGACAGAGCCATGGAGGCGGGCATCGACGACGTCGGCTGCGGCGTGCTTTTCGGACTGGAAAACTACAAATATGATTTTGTCGGTATGCTGATGCACGCTCATCACCTTGAAAAGACTTATGGCTGCGGGCCGCATACGATCAGTGTTCCGAGGATCAGACCGGCAGATGATATCGATCCGGAGACTTTTGACAATGGCGTGCCTGACGATATTTTCAAGAGGATCGTTGCGGTGCTCAGGATCGCGGTGCCTTACACGGGAATGATCATGTCGACTCGTGAAAGCGCGAAGACGAGGAGAGAATGTCTGGAGATCGGTATCACGCAGATCAGCGGAGGCAGCAGGACGAGTGTCGGCGGATATGTCGAAGAGGAAAGAGACGAGGACACGGTCCAGTTTGACGTTGATGACAGAAGGTCGCTGGCTGAGGTCGTTGACTGGCTGATCGACCTGGGATACGTGCCGAGTTTCTGTACTGCATGCTACAGAGAGGGCAGGACGGGCGACAGGTTCATGAGCCTGCTCAGATCCGGTCAGATCGCGAACTGCTGTCAGCCGAATGCGCTCATGACGCTCAAGGAATTCCTGATGGATTATGCGAGCGATGAGACTCACAAGAAAGGCGACGAGATCATCGCGCAGCGACTTGCGATGATCCCTAACGAAAAAGTGCGCGAGGTCTGTTCGGAGCGCCTGAAGGCGATCGAAAACGGCGACAGGGATTTCAGATTCTAAGGGGATCTGTGAGGGACGCAGACTGTGCGGCAGGAAGTGCGCGGCACCTTGAATGCTGCGCCTGCGACAACACCGCCCCCACAAAATGCAAAAGGAGAGAATCATGAGTTTGAATGACACACCGAGAGCCGGCAGGCTCCACATAGGGATATACGGCCGGCGCAACGCCGGCAAATCGTCGCTGATAAACGCGCTGACCGGGCAGGACATCGCGCTCGTTTCAGACGCTCCGGGAACGACGACCGACCCGATATACAAATCGATGGAGCTGCACCCGGTAGGGCCGGTGGTTTTCATCGACACGGCCGGGTTCGACGACGAAGGGGCTCTGGGCCGGCTGCGCGTCGAGCGTACGGAAGGCGTAGTGGACAAGACCGACGTCGGCATCATAGTGATAGATAGTGAGGTTTTGGAAAAGGCTGCAGCTGAAGGCGCTTTCGGGTCTCATGGACTCGGGCGCGGCGAAGCCGGTGCTTTCGGGGGAGAGCCGGCGGTGGCCGAAGCCGCCTCCGCCGGCTTGCGGGATGCCGGCTCCGCAGGAGCCGACCATACGCTGGCGGCTGCGGGCGGGAATCCTGATGCCGCAGCGCCAGCTGCGGCTGCGCCCGCTGCCGCGGTGCTCGCCGAGGAAAAGCTGTGGGCGGAAAAGCTCGCCGAAAGAAACGTGCCGCTGATCTTCGTCCTCAACAAGTGCGATGAGATACAGGCGCCGGGCGAGGACAATTCCTTAGCAACAGCCGAAGCCGGCCTGCAAGACCAGGACCGCGATGAAGTCGCAATAGCCGACGCAGCCGCTGCGGCTATCGCAGAGCTTGCCGGCAAATGGCCGGTGATAAAGGTCAGCGCTTTACATAAAACCGGCATCGAAGAGCTGCGCAAGGCGATCGAGCAGTCCGTGCCGGAAGATTTTCTGAGGGAAAAGATCCTCGGGGATATGGTCGAAGAGGGAGGGCTCGTGCTGCTGGTGATGCCGCAGGATATCCAGGCGCCGAAAGGCAGGCTGATACTGCCGCAGGTCCAGACTCTGCGCGAACTGCTCGACAGAAAATGCACGGCAGTCGCAACGACTGTAGACGGATTCGAACGTGCGCTTTCCGCGCTGAACCGCACGCCGGATCTGATAATCACCGACTCGCAGTGCTTCGGACAGGTGTACGAGAAGAAGCCAGCGGAAAGTGCGCTCACATCTTTTTCCGTGCTTTTCGCAGCGTACAAAGGAGATATAGACAAATTCGTTTCAGGAGCATCGCTGTTAGACGATATGACTGAAAATTCAAGGGTCCTGATAGCCGAGGCCTGTACGCATGTGCCGCTCAGCGAGGACATCGGGCGCGAAAAAATACCGAATCTCCTGCGTAAGAGATTCGGTAAAGGCATCGAAGTTGTAAATGTCTGCGGCAATGATTTCCCGAGCGTCGAGGAACTGAAAGGGTTCGATCTGGTGATCCACTGCGGTGCATGTATGTTCAACCGCAAGCACGTGATGAGCAGGATCGCGGCGGCCGAAGCTGCGGGAGTGGCGATCACGAATTACGGAGTCGTGCTCGCAAAGCTAACCGGCATACTGGACAAGATCGAGCTGCCGGGCTGAGCCCGGTCGTGCCGCGAGGAGACGGGCCTGATCGATGAATGATCACACGGGCAGGAGGAAGAACTCTCTGATGAGTTTTAACTCCTGCTCTTTTGATGTGATCTTTTCGATGATCTCCTCCTCGCCGCCGTTTTCGGTAAGGAAAGCTCCGGAGCGGATCGCGTAAAAGCGCCCGGCCCTGTGGATCGAGACTTTCGTGGCCTTGTTGATGCGTGAGTCCGGGTGGTTTGCCGCGAAGAAAGTCGGTGCGATGAAATCGAGGTCGATCTGCGGCTCCTCAGTGAATCCGAGTTTCCTGCGCCAGCCGTAGTTCGGGCGGTGCTGCCACATCAGCCAGCCCCAGAAATCATCGCGGGCGAGCTTGTACTCGCATTCGCCGTCGTACTGGACGAGATCAGCCTTGAGCCGCAGCGGTATCCTGTGATGATCGAAATTGAACCCCACGTCACTCAGAAAAGTGCCGCTTTGCATATGAACTCCGATTATCCGGTGACTGCGCATCTGGACCGGCGCTGTCGATGCGATGATGCGCGCGCTGTAGCTCGTGACGTCGAACCCGAGCGACTCCAGCAGCCAGTTGTAAAGTGTGTTCAGCTCGGAGCAGACCCCGCCGCGGCGGCAGGTGATGATCTTGTGGAAAAGGTCGTCGCGGTCGAGCGAGATCGGCTTGCCCTCCATGATATCGAGATTTTCGAACGGGATGTGGGAAATGTGCTGAGCCTGCAGGTGCGTCAGGTATTCGAGATCGAGACTTTCCGGCCGCCTGGCCTTGATCCTATGCAGATATTCAGCGATCTGCTCTTTGGACATCGGTGTGTTTTGTATCTGATCAAATGACATTTTCGTAACCTCTTTCGCATCGCAAAATATATATCCTAGAATTAATGATCGTAAAATCAATCCATAAAATTAATTATAGCGAAAAAGCTTGTATTTCTCAAGGCTGTGTGGTATGCTGTAAAGGCTGTTGAACTAACAGTAATTATGCAAAGGTGGAAAACCTGAGCAGGAAAGAGGTGATTTAGCATGAAAAAAGGAATCCATCCTGACTACAAGGAATGTAAAGTAACTTGCGCATGCGGTAACACATTTATGACAAAGTCCATCAATGAAGAAATCAGAACGGACATTTGCTCAGCGTGCCATCCATTCTTTACAGGTCAGCAGAAATTCGCTCACAGAGGCGGACGTGTTGAAAAATTCAAGAACAAGTACAAATTGGATTAATCAGGAAAACCACGATAACCACCTTACAAGTGATATGTCTTCAACGCTTCAAACAGCAGGACATGTCAGTTGAAAGGTGGTTATTTTTTATGGGAAAAATCAAGCAGAAGCTGTACAGTCAGTAAATTGAACACGATGATACCCGTTGTATATTAGAAAGAGCGATACAAAGTCATTTGCGAGTTTTACCAAGAACCCATACTTGCGCCCGATGATTTGGCATTTTCCCTTAAAAATCAGGGGTTTTCAGAGAAGCAAATACCAAGGATGAGATCTGTGGAGGTCATTCTTGGTATTTTTTCTTATGTAAAAGCGCAGTTTTCCCTGATGAATTACCAATATGGAACGTCCGGGTCTTGTGTTTTGGTAATCGGCTCCGCCGAGAGGCCC
This sequence comes from uncultured Clostridia bacterium, assembly GCA_934247125.1. Classification (GTDB taxonomy): domain Bacteria; phylum Bacillota; class Clostridia; order Peptostreptococcales; family Anaerovoracaceae; genus Lentihominibacter. Next base: position 4,158 of record CAKQIZ010000005.1, on the reverse strand, counting down.
TGTTTTTAAAGAAAAATGCTAAAAACACGATGAAGCAAACCGATTTTTGGTATCCTGATTGAATAGCCGTAATCTGACTAAGAGAGCGCAGCTTCCACACATTTCCGCACACTCACCCGGCCTCCCACAAAAGCGTTGATTTTCACGTGTTTTACACGTTTTCTTGTCAATTAACATATATCAATTTTCTCTTTTTTGTGGTATATTAATAAAGTGTTATATTTTTGAAGTGCCGGCATTGGCGAGCGGGGTCGCCATAATGAAGAAACGGCACCGGAAGATATTCTCAGCGGGGAAATTTGAAAACTGAAAAATATATTCTATATAAACAAACAATCAAAGAGGGAATAAAATGGAACACAAAATTTGGAACAGAGAGATGGAGTGTGCGGACAGGGAGACCAAGAACGCCATCCAGCTCGATCGATTGAAGAAAACGGTGGAGACATGCTACAACAAGGTGCCGTTTTATAAGAATAAGTTCGACGAGATCGGCCTGAGACCTGAGCATATCAAGACTCTGGCCGATGTGAAACATATCCCGTTCACGACGGCAGAAGATCTCAGGAACAATTATCCCTTTGGACTTTTTGCAGTGCCAAAGAGAGATGTCGTCAGGGTACACGGTTCATCAGGAACCACGGGCAAGCCGAAGATCGTAGGCTATACGAGAAATGATCTGGAAAACTGGTCGGAGATAATGGCGCGTGTTATATGCGCGGCAGGCGGAACAGCGGACGATATAGTGCAGATCGCATTCGGGTACGGACTGTTCACCGGAGGATTCGGACTCCACTACGGCATGGAAAAGATCGGTGCGATGGTCGTACCGCTTTCGAGCGGGAACACAGACAGACAGATCATGCTCATGCAGGATTTTCAGAGTACGATACTGATCGCAACACCGTCATATGCGCTTTACCTTGCAGATGAAATAGAGAAAAAAGGCATAGACAAAGACAGCATCAAACTCAGGCTGGCGCTTTTCGGAGGTGAAGGACACACAGAGGAGATGCGTGCGAAAATAGAGAAGCAGCTCGGCATACTAGCTACAGAAAACTACGGCCTTTCAGAGATCGGAGGTCCCGGATATTCAGGCGAATGCTATCTGAAACGCGGCCTGCACATCGCAGAAGACCAGTTCGTTTCGGAGATCATAGATCCTGACACGCTGGAACCGCTGCCGATAGGCGATAAGGGAGAACTGGTGGTCACTACGCTGACGAAAGAAGCTTTCCCTATGCTCAGATACAGGACAAGAGACATCACATGGCTCAACGATGAACCTTGCGAATGCGGCAGGACATCCATGAGGATGCACAAGGTCCAGGGCAGAACAGACGACATGATGGTAATCAGAGGAGTGAACGTATTCCCTTCACAGATAGAGGCAGTTATCATGGCTATGAACGAGATCGAACCGTTCTATGAGATCGTCGTCACTACGGAAGATTATCTGGACAGGATCGAGGTGCGCGTGGAATTCTCAGACGCATCGCTTCTTGACGATTACAACAAGCTTGAACAGCTCAGGGCGAAGATAAGACACAACATAAAATCCGTTCTCAACATCGACGCCAAGATAACTCTCGTGACACCGGGCACACTTCCTAGATACGAGGGCAAAGGAAAGAAAGTCATAGACAAGAGAACACACAAATAAACAGAAAGGCAGACGATACAGATATGGAAAAGAAAATAATGCTGGGCAATGAAGCCTTTGCAAGAGGGGCATATGAAGCGGGCGTTAAAGTCGTTTCATCATATCCCGGAACTCCAAGTACAGAAGTAACAGAGAATCTGGCAAAATGTAAAGACCTCCACGTTGAATGGGCTCCTAACGAAAAAGTGGGAGTGGAAGTTGCCATGGGCGCATCCATCGGAGGCGTTAGATCGTTATCGTGCATGAAGCATGTAGGACTCAACGTGGCCGCAGACCCGTTCTTTACAGCAGCATATACAGGGGTTACAGGCGGAGCAGTGATACTGGTCGCAGACGACAACGGATGCCACTCCAGCCAGAACGAGCAGGATTCAAGATACTACGGAAGAAGTGCAGGCGTGCCGATGATCGAGCCATCGAACTCGCAGGAATGTAAAGATTACATAAAGCTGGCATACGACATCAGCGAAAAGTATGACACAGTAGTCCTGATCAGATCGAACACCAGGATCTCACACTCGAGAGGGATCGTCGAGCTCGGAGAAAGAGTCGAGAAAGGAATCGTCCCTTATGAAAAAAACATACAGAAATACGTTGCGATGCCTGCGATGGCGAAGAAACTCCACATCGCGCAGGAAAAGCGCATGGACCGGATCGCAGAAGACAGCAACACGATGGACATCAACAGAGTAGAGATGGGCGATACATCGATCGGTATCATAACGAGCGGCATATGCTATCAGTATGTGAAAGAAGCGATGCCTGACGTGAGCATCCTCAAGATGGGACTGATAAACCCGATACCTAAGAAGCTGATCGAAGACTTTGCATCAAAAGTAGACAAACTTTATGTGATAGAAGAAGGAAACCCTTACTTCGAAGAGCAGATAAGAGCAATGGGCGTTGAGCTCACAGGCGGCAAGGACCTGTTCACCATTCAGGGTGAATACAGTGCGAACATGATCAGAAAAGCATTCGGACTGCCGGTGGCAGAAAATGTGGAGATCGCAGATGCACCGGGAAGACCGCCGCTTCTCTGCGCAGGATGCCCGCACAGAGGACTTTTCCACGTGCTCAGCAAGCTCAAGAAGACAGTTATGGGTGATATCGGATGCTACACACTCGGAGCACTTCCGCCGACAGCAGCGATAGATGCATGTCTCTGCATGGGAGCATCGATCACGATGGCGCATGGTTTTGAGCAGGCTACAGGCAGCAGCGACCACGTGGCGGTACTGGGAGACTCGACATTCTTCCACTCAGGTATCACAGGTCTCGTGAACATGAACTACAACGGATCGAAGGGAACTGTCATAATCCTCGACAACAGGATCACAGGGATGACAGGCCATCAGGACAACCCGTCGACAGGAAAGAACGCGATGGGCGAAGAAGCTCCTGCGATAGATATCGCAGGCATCTGCAGAGCATGCGGAGTGAAGCACGTCACGGAGATCGACCCGTTCAAGGTAAAGGAACTCGAAGAGATCGTGAAGAGAGAGACTGCGAGAGACGAGCTTTCGGTCATCATAACGAAGAGACCGTGTGCGCTCATCGTCAAGCAGCCTGACATCCCGTATCTCATTACAGATAAATGCAAAAACTGCAAGATGTGCATGAAGATAGGCTGTCCTGCCATCGAGGAAAAGGACGGCAGACCGATCGTCGTACCGGAAAGATGCGTAGGATGCGGTCTGTGTGCAGGGGTCTGTCCTTTTGGCGCTATAGAGATCGAAGCAGACGGAAAGGAGACCAGATAGCATGAAAAAGTCAAATATACTGATAGTTGGTGTAGGCGGACAGGGAACACTTCTGGCAAGCGTACTGCTGGGAAATCTGGCGCTGCTCAAGGGATATGACGTGAAGCTCTCGGAAGTGCACGGAATGGCGCAGAGAGGCGGCAGCGTAGTGACGCACGTTAAAATAAGCGAGGGAACGGTTTTCTCACCGCTCATCGAAGAAGGTGATGCAGACGTCATCATCGCATTTGAAGAACTGGAAGCTTACAGATGGCTGCCTTACTTAAAAAAAGGCGGCACTATGTATGTAAATACTCAGCAGATACTGCCGATGCCTGTTATCATGGGCAAGGCTGAATATCCTGACGATATCATGAAAGTGCTGGAGAAAAACACAGGTACAGTAAAGGCATTTGATGCACTCCGGATCGCAGAAGAGTGCGGCAGTGTGAAAGCTGTCAACGTGGTGCTCCTCGGCGCGGCGTCAAAGGATCTGCCTTTTGATGAAAGCGCGTGGATCAAGGTGATCGAGGAAAATGTAAAGCCTAAGTTCGTCGAGCTCAACAAGAAAGCCTTTGAAATGGGCAGGAACGCTTAAGCTGAGAACGTTCACTGATTATTAAAAATCGGGCAGATTTTTAAAGGACAAACCACAAAACGAAAGGAAAAGCTGTACAACAATGATTTGGAACAAGGAAATGGAATGCGCAGACCGTGAGACCATGCGTGCATTACAGCTGAAGAAACTCAAGGAAA
>CAKQIZ010000004.1 GCA_934247125.1 uncultured Clostridia bacterium | reverse complement strand
AACTGCAGTTCTTTTCTATGTAGGAAGCTGTTTTGTGCGCTATCCTGTCATGATCCTGGCTGTACATACCGGTCTGCAGTATATTCCGGTAGTAGTCACGCCTACGAAAACCTTTCCGTCAAATCTTTTGTCATGCGCTGCGAATGCTCTGAACAGCGATTCTCTTTTTTTCTGATCCATAAATCTTCTCCTGTCTGTCATCAACTGCATAATAGCACTTTTAGGTTTTCTTGTCTCGCCGTTTTCGGACATATATATAATAATAACAAATCATACACACTGTATACGATCCTCTAAGCTTTGCTGCACTATAAAAACCGGGAATCCCCGGTTTTTATAGTCTAAAAATTGTAAAAAGGCATGTGATTTTTAAGGAACTGCGACTATTTCTTCTTTTATGAGATCATCTATCTCACTTTCACTATATCCTGCATATCGCAGAACAGATTTTGTATCTTCACCGAGAAGCGGCGATGTCTTCCTTACCGAACCCGGTGTTTTGCTGAATTTCACAGGGAGTCCGAAAGCCCTGTACTTTCCTATATTGGCATCGTCGATCTCTATCGCCATATCTCTCTCGTTAAAATGCCTGCAATTCAGTGCTTCGAGCGGCAGCTGGAGTTTTGATACAGGTATATCGAACTTCATGAAATCGTCAACGACATCGTCCATTTTTCTATCTTTCATCAATTCCGTCATATGTTCCGTAAAGCTGTCGAAATTGCTGCATCTCAGATCATTAGTCGCATACAGCTCACTGTCCTTGAGCTCAGGCTCTCCTATCGCTTCACAGAAATCAGGCCACATACTTTCTTCTGTTATACCTACTGCAACAGGACCGTCCGCGCACTCATAAACATCGTATGGAACTATCTCCCTGGGCTTTGCATTTCCTGTACGGCTTATAGGCTTGCCCGTAAGACTATATGCCAGTACTGCATCCTCGACCGTAGCGAACATCGTATCCAGCATCGACACATCCAGTCTGCTCCCCTTGCCTGTACGCTTTTTCTTATAACATGCCAGCACTATTGCCAGAAACATCGTCAGACCTGTATAGCTGTCTCCGACCGATGCACCTGATCTCATCGCCGGACCGTCAGAATATCCTGTCATTTCCATAAAACCACACATGCATTCCACAACATTGTCATATGCAGTTTTTTTGCGGAGCGGTCCTGTCTGTCCGAATCCTGTTATCGATGCGAATATTATTTCAGGATTCATTTCCTTTGCGACTTCATAGCCTATCCCCAGTTTGTCGATAGTGCCAAACTTGAAATTTTCAAGCACCACATCTACTTCCGAGTAAAGCTTTTTTATTATATCCTTTCCTTCGGGCTCTGAAAGATCGATCGCTATACTTTCTTTGTTACGGTTGTACAGTGCGAAATATCCGCTGCCGTCATCCTCAGTGTACGGTCCCCATTCTCGCGACTGATCTCCGTAATCAGCTCTCTCAACCTTTATCACTCTTGCTCCATAGTCAGCAAGATTCATTGCGCAGTACGGCCCGCTGTATGCCTGTGTGAAATCCAGTACAGTTATTCCTTCCAATGGTCTCATTTCGCACCTCCTTCACACAAAACGATCTTTCTCTCCTCTAGTGCTGCTATTTCGTCACCTGCAAAACCTGCAAGCTCCAATATTTCTTCCGTATCCTCACCAAGCAGCGGCGCTGATTTTATATCTGTATCATCTATATCCGAAATTTTGATCGGTACGCCCGGCATTTTGATTTTTCCTAAAGCCTTGTCATCTATATCCAGCACCATATTCCTGGTATTGAGCTGTTCATCATTAAATGCATCTTCAACAGTATAACCCGGGCCACCCGGTATATTATGAGGCTCCAAAAGCTCTGAAATCTCTTTCCTCGTCATATCTCTGAACTTGTTGTCTATTATTTCGCGAAGTCCTCTCTCTCCGTCTTCTGCAAAATAATGCTCGCCTCTTCCCTCATTAGTAGTGAACCTTGGATCACTTAGCAGTTCTTCAAATCCCATGACTTCACAGAATTTTTTCCACTGGCTGTTCGTAGAAACTGCTGTCGAGAATATGCCGTCTTTGACTTCAAATGTGTCATAAGGCGCGATCGAACGTGACCCGTTTCCTTCTCTGTGCTTTGTCACTCCTGACATCGATGCCTCTGCCAGGCAATCCTCAAGAGCAGTGAGCATACTGTCCGCAGAAGCCACTTCCACCTGCTGGCCTTCTCCCATATCTTCTCTTGCCATCAGAGCTGCAACTATTCCTGCCGCAAGATGGACTCCGCCGAACTGATCTGCCATTCTCGATCCATGAGCTGTCGGTTTTCCGCCTTTTTCATCAGGCCATCCTGTGCACTGCATAAGTCCACAAAATGCTTCTGATGTCAGGTCGCAACCTGCCGAATTGCTCATCGGACCGTATTTGCCGAATCCGGTCTGTGAAGCATAAATGATCCTCGGATTCACTTCACAGGCTTTACTGTAATCGATATTGCATCTTTCCATTTCTCCTGCCGGAAAACAGTCACACACTACATCTGCATTTTCAATGAGTCTCATTATGATCTTCTGTCCCTCTTCTGTCCTTCTATCGATGCATATGCTTTTCTTGCCCCTGTTCATATATGCATGATATGCGCTTCCTTTATCTGTTTTCGGAAAGCTGTTTCGCAGAACATCCCCTCCAGTTTCAGGGTCTTCGATCTTGATCACCTCAGCTCCGAAATCCGCGAGAAGCATCGTTGCATAGCTTCCGGTATGTCCCTGAGTAAAATCGAGCACCCTGATCCCATCTAATATCTTAGCCATATCTTCCTCCTGTCGCTTCTGATTGATGCTTTTTATGCTGCAGGTATCGGCTCGTCGACAACAAATGTCGTATCTCCTTTAACTACTAATACAGGTTCATCGAACACTTCTGAGCGATCTGATTCGATATCGTATTCTGAGGTCTTGTACATTTCATATCCGTATAACCTCGATCTGCTTCCCTGCTTTACGAGCCATACGATGATCTCAACTGCGTCGAGCATATGAACAGGCTTTAATATGCTTGCCTGAGTATGTACGAACAGTCCGCCGTCTCCGTTATCTCTGATATTGCTCAGCTCTGTGACACAGTCTATGCACTTTTCCATAAGCTTGCAGCCGGATATCATTTCTCCGGGGTAATGCATATCTTCACCGTGTATAGAAATTCTGAATTTCAGTTCAGTCACATCCGGACCCTTTTTAACTGCTGTTAATAAATCTCTTCTTTCCGCTTCAATTTTTGCCATTTCATTTACCTCCATATTCTCGATACTTTTACTATGCTTTTATTAGTCCGCTGCGATTTCTGCCGGAAGCTCTTTCTTTTCCAGCTTCTTGTCGCATATCCTCAATATGATCGCTGCCGCAGCATAGATCACAGAAACTACTGTAATGCTGTTATAGATCCTGTTTGTGATCTCTTCATCTGTTCCTCCAAGGAATGGGTAACTGTCACCGTAATAAGATTCCCAGCCCACTTCATAAAAATCAAACCAGAACAGTCCACCTATAAGGCCTATTACTGCAAGTATCGCAAAGACTATAGCCATTCTGCTGAAGTCTCCTGACACGAGCCTTGTCCTTTTATCGATCGGGTATTTCCCAGGATCGTTCGCATACAACCCTCCGTACATGCGTTTCCATATCACATATAAGATCGGGGCTGATGCAAAAGCTATCATTCCTCCAAGATAGTAGTCTGCACCGTTTAAGAAAAGTGCTGCACATGCTATTATCAGTCCCGGAGTAATGAGTATTTTAACGAAATTATCACCAAACGGGATTTTGAACGGTCTCGGCGTATCCGGCTCTATTTTTCTGAGTCTTGCTGCGGATATGAATACGAGTACATAATCGACCATCAGCATCGTTACGTCCATTGTTACCAAAACGCTGAAATCAAAATTGCATAATAGCGTCGTAACTACAGAAAGTGAAATCACTCCTATATATGGTACGTGTCTTTTTTTACTCACCTTGAGCAGTACCTTCGGTGCCAGATTGTCAAGAGCCATACCGTAAAATCCTCTTGAAATTGATATCATCTGTGTATTGAACAGCGAAAGATTCGCTATTACCGCCGCTATAGTAAAGCACGGCAGACCCCATGCACCTGCAAGTGCCAGTACATTTCCAAAAGATATCCCGGCGCCGTCATTAGCCCAGTCCTGCCACTGACCTACCGAAGCAAGTCCTGCTATCGTCGGAAGTATATAGGATATAGCTACCAGCGGCATTATTATAAGAAGACCTTTAGGAATAACACTTTTGTCCTTACATTCAGTAGCAAGTGTAGACATCGATGTATAGCCTGCATACATCCACATGCCGGTTGCGAGTCCTGCTCCTATCGACCCTATCAGTGTATAGTCTGCACTGTTGTAAAAAGGATCCATCGGGTTATACTGCCAGTTTGCAAACCCTACAACTGTAACCGCCATAAACGCGATAAATATTATTACTGAAAAAATAGTGCTTACTTTTCCTACTTCTTCGATACCCATCAGGTTGATCACTGTGAATATCAGAATAAGTACAAACATGAATATGAATTTCGCGGTATCTGTCATGCCCGGTATAAGCATCTGAGTGTATGAACCTGCCAGAACTATATAGAGCGTATTATCTATATAACACGATACTGTTCTGCACCAGCCTCCTGCAAAGCCCCAGAATTCTCCGAGCCCTCTCTGTATCCACTTGTAGAATCCTCCTGCATCTGTAATGAAAGATCCAAGCTCTGCAGAGCACAGTGCCTGGGGTGCAGCCCATATGAACGGCAGTATGCACAATATCACTATGGTCATGCCCGGACCTGCGTCCGATATCATTCCTTCTATGCCGAATGCTCCTGCGGCAACAAGGCAGTACATCATAAGCACCGCTGTTCGCAATGTTATATTACGTTCGACTAAGCCGCCAGATTGTTGTTTACTCATTCTTCCTCTCCTTTCGTCGGCAAATTTTTTATTACACTCCTATATAGAGCAATCTCTGTGCCAACTTTCATATCGAGAAAAAAATTCCTCTGAACACCCGTATTTTCCAACCTTTTCGGATATTTGAGGAATCTTGCGATTTTTTATTTAATTTTGACTTTTGCTCATTTTTGATTTTTGATTGCTCAAAACTGATCAGATATGCTCATCTCAAATCATATTTCAGCAGTTTTCTGTTAAGTGTAGCCCGGGAAACATCCAGTGCCTTTTCAAGATCTTCCGGATTATCGTATATTTCCATATATTTTTTTATAAGTTCTTTCTCCGCATGCTCAGACACCTCTCTTAGAGTTCCTCTTTCTTCTGAACCGTTAAAATCTTTTTTACATGTTCCGAGTATCATACCTACATGCTCAGCATTTATCACATCATCATGAACTGTAAGCACAAGCCTCTCCACGATATTTTCAAGTTCACGTACATTTCCAGGCCATTCATACACCTGCAGCGCATTAAGACTACTAAGTGAAAACCTTTTCTGCGTACCGTATTTTTTATTGAATTTATCGGCAAACGAGTATATCAAAGGTACGATATCGGCCTGCCTTTCTCTCAATGGCGGTATCATTATCGGGAATGTATTGAGTCTATAAAACAAGTCTGCTTTAAACTCTCCGGTCTGGACTTTTTCAGCCAGATTTTTATTCGTCGCGGCGATCACCTGCACATCTATCTTTATGCTCTTCTTCCCGCCTATCCTCAGGATCTCGTTCTCCTGCAGTGTCCTGAGCAGTTTTGACTGGAAACTGAGCGATATCTCTCCTATCTCGTCAAGAAAAATAACACCTTTATTCGCCAGCTCGAAATATCCTTTTTTCCCTTTTTCATCGGCTCCTGTAAATGATCCTTTTTCGTACCCGAACAATTCGGACTCTATTAAAGTTTCCGGTATTGCGCTGCAGTTCACAGCGATAAACGGTCCGTTTTTCCTCGCACCATTTCTATATATTAACTTAGCTATTATCTCCTTTCCGACTCCCGTCTCCCCTTCGATCAGAACTCTCGAATCATACTTGGCTGCAGTGAGCGCAAGCTCTACGACCTGTTTCATTTTAGGCGACTCGAGCACCAGATCTTTTGTTTCTTTCGCAAAAATAGATCTCAGATATTTGATTTCACTTTTGTATTTGTCAAGCTTCTCCTCATTGATCCTCAGCTGTTCTTTCATAATGTCGATTTCTTTCAGTTCTCTCTCACAGCACACTATCATATCTATCTTACCGTCTTTTATATACGGTATTCCTGTAGTAAGCGTCTCTGTTTCATCATACTGAAGCAACGTCTCTTTCTCGCCGCTTTTGAGGACTTTCAGTGTGCAGGAATCCCTGTATATCCCTTGATCTACAAGTTCCTGCATCGTCTTGCCTACTATATCCTCCCGCTTTTTTGTACCAAGCCCCTTTTCATTTATTTCTATGATGGTGCTTTTATCATCCAGAATAAAAATGCCGTCATCAATACACTCTATTACTGCTTTTATGTACTCCCTTGCATCTTTTGATAAGTTTTCAAATCTCATTTCGGCCTCGCTTTTTGCATGAATTTGGATTTATCTGACTATTTTAATCATATTAATTTTAAACAGAATGTCAATTATTTTCTTTGATTTTCATGATTTTGATTTGATTTTCTAACATTCATATCCGGTAAATATCGGATAAAAGTCCTGTTTCTTTACATAAAAAAAGAACCTTTTATCAGGCTCCTTTTTCATATCCTTTATCTGTCTTTTATCTGCTGTTCTTTGACGTCTGCTCGAGATCCGTGCACCTCTCAGATCTGTCCGCACACCGCGTCTTTCATGCTCCTGACATACTCCCTCACATGCGGCACGCAGTCTTCGCCGTACTTTTCACAAAGCTTCACGATCGCCGATCCGACGATAGCGCCGTCTGACTTTGCAGCCATTTCCGCGGCCTGCTCCGGAGTCGAGATGCCGAAGCCTACCGCACAAGGTATATCATTTGCCTTTTTCACAAGCGATACCATCGCTCCTATGTCTGTCGTTATATCTGAACGCATACCTGTAACGCCGAGTGATGAAACGCAGTATACAAAGCCGCTTGCCTCTTTTGCGATCATCGATATACGCTCGTGCGATGTCGGCGCTATCAGTGAAATGAAGTCCAGTCCGTATTCCCTGCACACGGAGTTGAATTCCTGCTTTTCCTCGAACGGAACGTCAGGCAGTATGATACCGTTCATCCCGATCTCAGCTGCATTTTTTACAAAGCGCTCAGTCCCGTATGAGAACACGACATTTGCATATGTCATGAATACCATCGGGATATCTGTCTTTTTTCTGATGCGCTCTACCATCTCGAATATCTTGTCTGTCGTGACTCCGCCTGCCAGCGCTCTGACGTTAGCCGCCTGTATCACCGGGCCTTCTGCCGTCGGATCCGAAAACGGTATGCCAAGCTCTATCAGGTCAGCCCCCGCCTCTTCCATCGCATAAACTATCTGCTCCGTGAGCTCAAGAGACGGATCGCCGCACGTTATGAACGGGATGAAAGCCTTCCCTGATGCAAATGCGTCTGATATTTTCCTACTCATGGATATCCTCCCCTCTGTAACGTGCTATCGCTGCACAGTCCTTGTCTCCTCTGCCTGAGATCGTTATCACAACGATCTGATCCTTGTCCATCTGCGGCACTATCTTTCTGGCATGCGCCACCGCATGCGCGCTTTCGATGGCCGGGATTATACCTTCGATCCTCGAAAGGTATTCAAAAGCGTCTACTGCCTCATCATCTGTCACCGGTACATACTCAGCCCTTCCCGTGTCGTACAGATCTGCGTGTTCAGGCCCTATGCCGGGGTAATCCAGTCCTGCCGAGATCGAGTATACCGGCGCGATCTGTCCGTATTCGTCCTGGCAGAAATAAGATTTCATCCCGTGGAATATGCCGAGACTTCCTACCGATATCGTCGCTGCTGTCTCTGCCGTATTGATTCCGCGCCCCGCAGCCTCGCAGCCGATCAGTCTAACGCCTTCATCCTCTATGAAATTATAGAAAGTACCGATCGCATTGGAGCCCCCGCCTACACATGCAAGCACTGCATCAGGCAGTCTGCCTTCCTTTTCCATTATCTGCGCCTTTATCTCCTTTGAGATCACAGCCTGAAAATCCCTGACCATAGTAGGGAACGGGTGCGGTCCCATCACGGATCCCAGCACATAATGAGTGTCGTCGATACGGTTCGTCCACTCTCTCATGGTCTCCGAAACAGCATCCTTCAAAGTCGCAGTACCCGAAGTCACAGCATTTACCTTTGCGCCCAGAAGGCGCATCCTGTAGACGTTCAGTGCCTGTCTTTCAGTGTCTTCCCTGCCCATGAAGATCTCGCACTCCATGCCCATCAGCGCCGCTGCAGTAGCCGTAGCAACTCCGTGCTGTCCTGCGCCGGTCTCTGCGATAACTCTCGTCTTGCCCATCTTCTTAGCGAGCAGCACTTGTCCGAGCACGTTGTTTATCTTGTGCGAACCCGTATGGTTCAGGTCTTCTCTCTTCAGATATACCTTGGCGCCTCCGAGATCCTCTGTCATATGTGCCGCATAGTAAAGCCTCGACGGTCTGCCCGCATATTCGTCGAGCAGCTGAGTCAGCTCCCTGTTGAATCCCGGGTCATCCTTGTATCTGTTGTAAGCTTCTTCCAGCTCTATCACCGCATTCATCAGCGTCTCCGGGATGTACTGCCCGCCGTGGACACCAAATCTTCCTGCCGTCATGTCATTTCCTCCTTTTATTCCTCGCCCTGCGTGTGCAGATCGCCCATTACCTTCATTATTTCTTCTATCTTTTCTCTATCCTTTACTTTGTCAGTTTCCAGACTGCTGCTCATGTCTACCGCCCACGGATGCATCAGCTCGACCGCTTCTGCCAGGTTTCCTGCATCGAGTCCTCCGGCAAGGAAAAACGGTCTCTGCAGCTTGTCTCTGTTTTCCCTGACGATTGACCAGTCGAACGAACGTCCTTCGCCTTTTCCCTGATCCAGAAGCACCATGTCCGCAGTGCTCACCTGCGCTTTTTCAAGGTCTTCAGGCGTCTTCACCTTAAAAGCCTTGACGATCCTCACATCGTCTCCATCGCCGCCTGTTCCGGTGCATGTATCAGCGTTCGTACTATCTCCTGCGCCTATATGTTTCCTCAGCCTTGCGATGTACTCGTCATCCTCGTTTCCGTGCAGCTGCATGATCTTTATTACACCTGAGTTGTAAAGGTCTGCAGCCAGCTCCTCGCCGGCATCTACGAACACACCTACCGGTATTATATCATCGTCGAGCTCTTTCACGAGCTCTCTGAGCTGATCAGGAGTTATGCTCCTGCGGCTCTTCGGATAGTCTATCACAAATCCTGCATAATCGGGCTTTGCCGCATTTACATACTCGATATCTTCTGGTCTGCTCAGACCGCAGATCTTTATCCTCGGTCGCTGCGGACTTTCAGCCGGCATGTTCACCGAGCCGCCGTTCAGCTCCTCAAGCGCTGCTTTTTTATCTTGCCGTCTCATCAGCGTTTCACCTATCAGCACTGCATCGACATCGTTGTCCCGGAGGCGGCCGATATCATCAGACGTCCTGATCCCGCTCTCCGACACGAAAACCGTGTCTGCCGGAGCCAGTGACCTGAGTGCGATGCTGTTGCCCATGTCGACTTTGAACGTTCTCAGATCCCTGTTGTTCACACCTATGATCTCAGCACCTGCAGCTATCGCTCTCAGCACCTCGTCGCTGTCGTGCGCCTCGACTAGCGCATCCATTCCCAGACTTTTCGCGACATGCATATAGCCTTTAAGATGCACATCGTCCAGCAGGCTGCATATCAGCAGCACCGCCGACGCTCCCAGTATCTTCGCCTCATATATCATGTATTCACTGACCGTGAAATCCTTTCGCAGCACCGGTATGCCGACCGTATCAGTTATCTCCTCGAGATATCTGTCGCTGCCCTTGAAATAAAACGGTTCCGTCAGGCACGATATCGCTGACGCGCCTGCAGCCTCGTATTCCTTTGCGATCTCAAGATACGGAAAATCCTCAGCTATCAGTCCTTTTGACGGTGAAGCCTTTTTCACTTCGCAGATGTACGACATGCCCGGCTTTTTCAGTGCTTCAAGGAATGATTTTTTGTGTGCGCCAGATTCTCCGGCTCCCGCAGCAGCACCTACGCCATACGGCTTCCCGCCGGCTGCCGCAAGCTCTTTCGCTCTTATCGCCTCCGCTTCAGCTCTGATCTGAGCGAGCGGCTTTTCTTTCTGTTTTTCTTCTATACGTTCTCTCGTTTTCGCTGCGATCTCCAGCAGTATATCAGAAGCTCCTGCCATTTTTCCCCTTCCTCTTGACTGTTTCTTTATCTGTCTATATCTATCTGTTGCTTTCAGTTATGAATTCTTCGAGCTTTCTCAGCGCCGACCCATCGTCTATAAGCGATTCTGCCATCCTTACGCCCTGTTCGATCGTGTCTGCTTTTCCCGTTATGTAAAGCGCTGCACCTGCGTTCAGGCATACGGCCTGCATTTTTGCACCTTTTTCTCTGCCCTCGAGGATAGCTTTCGTGATCTCTGCATTTTCCTGCGGCGATCCGCCCGTGAGCCGGCTCTTGTCACATCGCTCATAGCCGAACTGCTCCGGCGTCAGCTCGTACGACTGGAACCAGCCGTCCTTTATCTCGCATACCGCAGTCGGCGCGCACATAGAGATCTCATCGAGGCTGTCCTTTCCGTAAACGACCATGCCTCTCGAAACCCCTAGCTTTGCCATTACCTGTGCCAGCGGCTCTACCAGCGACTCATCGTAAACTCCCATGAGTTCCATATTCGCCCCCGCAGGATTGCTCAGCGGCCCAAGGATGTTGAACACGGTCCTTATGCCAAGCTCTTTCCTTATCGGTGCGACATATTTCATAGCGACATGGTAATTCTGCGCGAACAGGAAGCATATGCTGATGTCTTTCAGCAGCTGTGCGCTTTTTTCAGGTGGTATGGAAATGTTCACGCCGAGCGCTTCCAGCACGTCTGCCGCACCTGATTTTGAAGATGCTGCTCTGTTGCCGTGCTTTGCGACCGGAACGCCTGCCGCTGCGATCACGAGCGATGAAGTCGTCGAGATGTTGAACGAATTCGATCCGTCGCCGCCTGTTCCGACGATCTCCAGCACGTCCATGTTGTGCAGCAGCTTTATGCAGTGCGCCCTCATACCTGCCGCAGACGCTGTTATCTCATCTATCGTTTCGCCTTTTATCGAAAGAGCCGTGAGGTACGCAGACATCTGTACAGGTGTCGCTTCTCCGCTCATTATTTCATTCATCACGGCTTCTGCCGTCTCATATGTCAGATCCTCTTTTTTCGCAAGCTTCAGTATCGCTTCTTTAATCATTTCTTACCACCTCCATGAAATTTTCGATCATTTTTCTGCCGTCCGGCGTCATTACCGATTCCGGATGGAACTGCACTCCGAATATCGGATATTCCGCATGTTCGAGCGCCATTATCTCGCCGTCATCCGCCTCTGCCACGACTTTCAGCTCGGCAGGCAGGCTCTCCGCCTCTGCCGCCAGTGAATGGTATCTGGCAGCTTTGAATTCGGGCCCCAGACCTCTGAAAAGCTTTCCCGTGCCGCCCTGATAGACCTTGCTCTGCTTGCCGTGCATCAGCTCCTTTGCATATGAGACCGTTCCCCCGAACGCCTCACATATCGCCTGATGCCCCAGACACACGCCCAGCATCGGCAGCTTTCCTGCAAAATACTTCACTGCGTCTATGCAGATGCCTGCATCTGCAGGCTTTCCCGGTCCCGGCGACAGTATCAGCGCCTCCGGCGCCATCGCTTCGATCTCCTCGATCGTGTATTCATCATTTCTTATCACTTTTATATCTTTTTCGACCGACCCTATCAGCTGATACAGATTGTATGAAAAGCTGTCATAGTTGTCTATAAGTAAAATCATCAGATGCCCTCCTTCGCCATGCCTATGGCTGTCACAACGGCTTTCGCCTTGTTTATGCATTCCCTGAACTCGTTTTCAGGCACGCTGTCTGCGACCACTCCTGCGCCTGCCCGTATACAGATCCTGCCGTTTTTCCTGTACACCAGTCTTATCGCTATGCACGTGTCCATGTTTCCCGTAAAGTCAAGATATCCGATCGCCCCGCCGTATACGCCGCGCTTGTCGTTTTCCAGCTCTTCTATTATCTGGCACGCTCTGAATTTCGGTGCGCCTGACAGTGTCCCTGCCGGAAGTATCGCGTCAACTGCGTCGACTGCATCCTTGTCTGCTCTGATCTTTCCTGTCACAGTCGAGCCGATGTGCATCACGTGCGAGAACCGTTCTATCGAAAGGTACTCTTCTACTTTGACGCTGCCGATCTCGCTCACCTTGCCGATATCGTTCCTGCCCAGATCGACCAGCATATTGTGCTCTGCGAGTTCTTTTTCATCTCTCAGCAGCTCTGCTTCCAGCGCCTTGTCCTCTTCGTCATCCTTTCCCCTAGGTCTCGTGCCTGCGAGCGGGAAAGTGCTGATCTTGCCGTTTTCGAGCTTTGCAAGTGTCTCAGGTGATGCTCCTGAAAGCTCTATGTCGTCGCTCGAAAAATAGAACATATACGGTGACGGATTCTCTGTCCTCAGCACTCTGTATGTGTCGAACAGGCTTCCTTCTGCTTCAGCTCTCATCGGATTTGAAAGAACTACCTGGAAGATATCTCCTTCGCGTATGTACTCCTTGGCTTTTTCGACCATGTCGCAGTACTGCTTTTCGGAAAAGTGCGGCGTTATCTCTGTCTTAAGTTCCAGCGGCCTGAAAACTTCTTTTTCGCCGGTCTTTATCAGTTTTGCCATTTCCCTCAGGGTATTTTGTGCTGCTTCATATGAAGTTTCTATATCGTCTGTCATCACGCCTGTTATCAGCAGGAGTTTTTGTCTGTAGTGGTCGAATGCAATGACTTTATCGAACAGCATCAGATCCATGTCTCTGAAATCCTGATCCTCTCCTTCTTTAACTCTGCTCTTCATCAGCGGCTTGAGCTTTGGTTCACTGTATTTGATGTAGTCGTATGAGAAGTAGCCTACAAGTCCTCCTGTGAACGACGGCATGTCTTCCATCTGCGGCGTCCTGTATCTGTCAAGTATGTCTCTGAGCACATCGCCCGGATGATCTATTTTTTTAATGGTTTTCTGTTCGATCCCGTCCGGCATCGTCTCTCTTATCGTGAGTATATCATCGAGGCATGTGATCTCCATTCCCGGATCATAACCGAGGAAAGAATACCTGCCCCATACCTCACTCTGACTGGCACTTTCCAGCAGGTAACAGTGCCTGCTGGCTTTTCTCAGTATTTTCATTACTTCGACCGGTGTGTAGCTGTCCGACAGCATTTCCATACATACCGGTATCCTCCTGTAATCTCCCTGTGATGCTATCTGTTTTATTTGTTCTAGTGACGGATACATATATCTTTACCTCCTGTTGTATTCGTATTTTCTGCGGCGGCCGGATTTGGGCAAGTCATTTCGCGGTAGAATTGCACTGCAGCCGTTCTCCCTGCGGTCGCTCGGACTGCGCAATTCTCGCGTTTGACTTGCGCGCCAAATCTCGCAGTCGCTTTCTGCCAAATCAGAGATTTGGGAAAGCTTTGCATGAGACCTTCCGCGAAATCAAAGATTTCGGGATAGGGCTTCAAGATTTGGGCAAGTCATAAAAAAACTCGTCTTTGACAGAATTTTAATTCTATCAAGGACGAGTGTTACCCGCGGTGCCACCTTAATTTCATGGTCTGACCCATGCTCTCTGCAGAATACCATCATATTCCCGGCAACTGACGTATGCCTCCACGTCGCAGAATACTCAGCCTGATAACAAGACTTTTGACTGCGCCCTCGGCGGTCCATTTAGCAGCCTGCATTTCCATCCGGATCGCACCATCCCGGACTCTCTGTGGGCGCATTACTGCTTTTATCTCCGCTTCAACGGTTTGTTTCATTATTTATTTTCTACAAAAATACCACATATTTATGTGTTTGTCAACAATCCATATGCGCTTTTCTGCATTTTATTCATGCTTTTCTATTAACATGCACAGAAAGTTATCTGTCGACTACCTCGAGCAGCTTTGATTTCAGCTCGTTCTCCATCTTGCGCAGCTCGGTTTCCGCCTCCGATCTTCTGCGGCGTCCCTCCTGCTGGATCTCCATCACTTCATCGAGTGTCGAGATCAGCGTCTGGTTAGTATGCTGCAGTGTCTCGATGTCTACGATGCCGCGTTCTGTCTCCCTCGCAGTCTCCACAGTCGCCATCTTGAGCGTGTCAGCATTCTTTTTGAGCAGCTCGTTTGTCATATCAGTCACTTCACGATGTGCCTTCACAGCATCGCTCGAATGCGCAACGCCGAGTGCGAGCACCATCTGGCTCTTCCAGAGAGGGACCGTATTGACGATCGTCGACTGGATCTTTTCCACCATCATCGTGTTGTTGCCCTGCACGAGCCTTATCTGCGGCGCAGTCTGTATCGAGATCGTTCTAGTCAGCTCAAGATCGTGCAGCTTTTTCTCAAAACGCTGACACTTGGACTCCAGATCCTTTGCAGCCTGCACGTCTTCCGGCAGTCCGCTTGTCCTGGCCTTCTGCACCAGCTCAGCCAGCTCGCTGTTTCTCACCTGCTCGAGCTTTTTCTTGCCCGCCATTATGTACATCGTCAGTTCCTTGAAATACGTCAGATTAGCATCGTACATCTTGTCCATAACAGCGATGTCCTTGAGCAGCTGCACCTGATGTCCCTCCAGGATCTTGCAGATGCTTTCCACGTTAGTCTCGACCTTAGCATAACGCGTCTTCAGAGCCTCGATCTTGTTCTTTCCTTTTTTGAAAAATCCGAACAGACCTTTCTCTTCCTCGGCATCGAAGCTCTTGAGCTCTGTCACTACTCCCGTGAGCAGATCTCCTACTTCGCCGAGATCCTTTGTCTTCACCTTTTCGAGAGCTGTCTCGGAAAAGTCTGCCATCTTCTTCTGAGTCCCTGCACCGTACTGCAGTATAGCTGTAGAGTCGTTAAGATCTATCTGCTGCGCGAATGCATCGACCATCTGCTGCTCTTCCGCCGTCAGCACCGGTTCTTCGACAGGTTCAGGCTTCTCCGCCACTATCATCTTTGCAGTTTCTGCTTCTTTGAACGGATCCAGCGTCAGTGACGGCGCTGCTGCATCTTTGAATTCCATATCCATTTTCTTTCTCCAGTCTTCTTTATTTCTTTAAACCGTCTTCCACCAGACCTTCCTGTGCCAGCATCGTCTGCAGCACTGAAATATCAGATGAGACATCCCATGCAGTATCTTCGAATAAATTATCCAGCAGCTTTGCAAATGCTCTGTTCAGCGTATCAAGTGTGTCTTCGATCTCTTTCTTCGAATTCAATATGTTTTCACCCTGAACAGGCTGCCTGTCGAGTTCTTCGTATGCTCCCAGAAGCTTGACCGTCATCGGAAGATAGTAGTCCATCATCTTCCTGAGGTCCCGGGCATTTTCCGGATGCGCCTCGGTCTGCTGGAATATCCTTCTTACCAGCAGCTCCATCCTGTATATCTTCTCCGAGACTTCCTCCCCGGGTATGGCTTCATTGCTCTTTCGTATGCTTTCTATGTATTCGCTGCCCTTCTCCAGGATCGCCCTCACCTCAGGCGTCAGCCCGCCGGTGCGCTTCAGTTCTTCTTCACGCTTCCTTGCTTCCTCGGCCTCACGCATCATGGTGTTTCGCTCCGTTTCAATGTACTGTTCATAAACTCGGTTCGATACCATCAGACATTTTTCGTTCTTATCGAGATGTCCCTGCAGGAACCAGCCTTTCCCGAGCATTTTTCTGATATCCCTGATTATCTCCTTCTCAGACTTATGACAATAGACTGCGAGCTTTTCTATATCTGCATACTCGCTGTTTTCCAGGCTGCGAACATACTGATCGAACCGCCTGGCAAGACTCAGCCCTGCCGCACCTTTCACGATAAGGATGACTCCAGCCGCAAGCATTATGAACAGCATTACCGCAGATCCGATCTTTGCCCCTGCTGCAGATAAAGCTATGCTTACAAGCAGTGATATCAGAGGCATGAAGCTGAGTGCTGCCACGACTATTCCTGATACCAGCATCGCGATCGCTCCTCCCCGGCGTTTGCTGCTGCCTGCAAACAGCGAGGTGTTTTTTGCAAAAGCTGCAGGTCTGCTGTCTGCCCTGTATGCATATCCTCTGGTCTGCTGCCTGTGCAGATTCGATGAAGCTGATCCCTGATTTCCCGGACCCGTCGCAGTCCCTGCTGCTCCGGAACCTGACGCACTGCCGGGCCTTCCGTAATCATAGGCTTCAGCCTGTCCCTGCTGTCCGTTTTTTTGTCCTGCCGGTCCTGCCTGCTGTGACGCCCGGTCTGCAGTTTCATTGTTCCTGCTGACGTTTTTTCCGCTCAGATCGAAGTCCCAGCCGTCTCCGCTCCGGAACTCTTCTCCGCTTATTCCCTGAAAAGCTTTTTTGATCGTTCTGTTGATATTTTCATTGAGTCGACCGAAATCCCCCATATGCACCGCATCTTCTATTATGCGGTTAAGGTCTCCGCCAAGATCATTCCAGTCTTTACCGTTCATTTCATCCTCCGTTTTTCACATACCCCGGCGCCATGCGGCGAAGCTCTGCCGCACCGCGGATTTTCAATGTTATTTTATCATATTTTTATATAAATTGAAACGCAATGTTCTGACATACCTTATAAACCGCAAATGCAGAGCTGTGCACCTTTGCATAACAGATAAAGACCCGGGAGCACTTAAAATGTTCCCGAGCCGTATCTGTACCGGAATGCCGTGATCAGTTCGCCACCTCATACGGATTCACCAGCTCCGAATAATATACGTACATGCTCTTGATGCCGTAGATATCCAGTATCCTGATATTTCCGCTCGCATAGTCCTGCAGGATGATGTAATTTATTCCCACGCCGATCAGAAATCCCTCATAGTCTTCTGTTATGTTCGAACCCACGAGCTGCTGTGTCCTGACATACCTGCCGATCTGAGTACGGAAGATGCCGTTCAGATACTGTACCGAATTGTAGTCGAGTATCTCGTTATATCCCTCAGGAAGCAGCGGGTTCGGCGGCACGCTGAACATCGGGTTCTCCGGCAGCACCATCGGGAATGTATTCATCTGATCCAGATCACCGTTTCCCAGTACCCCTGCTCCCGGGACCTCTGACACTGGTATATCGCCGTCTTCATGCGCAGGCGGATCCCCATCCACCGTATTCTCCATCACCGGAGTCATATCCTCACGTTCGATCTGCATCACGCTTCTCTGCTCTACAGACATTTATTCGATCACCTCTCTGTTTAAGTTTGCGCATACAGAGCGGTCGGAATATAGAAGCAGTGATCGTTGATCCTGTTGTGTATCACGCCGACTCGTGTCGGAAAATATGCGGGACACGATGTACTGTACGGGTTATGGAAAAACAGCGAATTGTCCACTCCCGGCAGTATCCCGCCCTGCATCGCCCAGTCGACTATATCGTAATGCTCCTGCGACGGAGTCATATTGTACACGTTCTGGGGATTGTAAACTCCTCCCACCGAAGTCTTCATGCAGGTGAACTGATCGTTCTGCTCTATCACGTTCCTGATATTGCCGCCTTCATTTATCCTGGAAAACTCGCCGTATGTGATGTTCGCTCTGTTCATTATCACAGTAGCGACGCCCTGCATACCCGAGTATCCCTCACCTCCGGCCTCACACTGTATCAGACGTGCAAAAAGTTCCCTGGTATCCATTGCTTCTTACTCCACCTTTCCGTTTATCGCTATGATAATATATGCAGGCGGTCATTTTTTCGTTCGGAATATCAGTTTTTTTAATTTTGCTCCGTTCCACGGGATCACCGGATACAGATATGAGGTCCCGACCAGCGTCTTCGTCGCAGCCATCACCGCGAGCGATATCACGAAGGCTGCTGCCATCCCGGGCCATCCGAAGAAATGCGTGCCGATCAGCATCAGTATCCTCACAAATTTTATGCCGTATCCGAGTTCTATACTTGGCTGCGTAAAGCTTGCAAGTGCCACGACGGCCATGCACAGTATCGTCTGAGGCACGAACCATCCCGACGACACTGAGAATTCGCCGAGTATCAGTGCGCCTATCACTGACAGTGACATCCCCAGTGACTCCGGTGTATTGAGCGAGGCCAGCTTCAGTCCGTCGATGGCAAGCTCGAGCAGCAGGAACTGCCAGAATATGCTTATCGCAAATTCTTCGTCTGTTATGAAAAACTTTATCACTTCATGCACGGGTACCGCCCCCTCTGCAAAAGCCAGGTATACAGGCGTGGCAAACAGTATCACAATTATGTTCAGTATGCGCAGCATCCTGAAATAATTTCCCGTCAGCATAGGGAAATAGTAGTCGTCCACGTCCTGAACGAAATCGAATATGCCCGCCGGAAGCAGTATCACAGTAGGAGAGTTGTCGACTATTACAGCTATCTTGCCCTCTTCCAGATGAGCTGCAATCACATCCGGACGCTGGGCATATCTTACTCTGGGGAACGGATTCAGCTTGCCCAGTTTCTTGCCGAGCAGCACCTCAACGAGCGTCTGCTCTGTCACCGTGAGCCCTTTCGTCTGCAGATCCTGCAGGCTTTTCGCCAGGCGTTTCACCATGCTCATGTCCGCCTTGTTCTTCATGTATGCCATAGAAACATCGGATTTGGTTATATCGCCTATCGTAAAAACCTTGAAGATCAGATTATCATCACGGATACGCCGCCTTATCAGCGCTATATTCGTCATCATCGACTCTACGAAGCCGTCTTTTGAGCCTCTCAGCGACTTTTCCTTAGACGGCTCTTCTATACCTCGCAGCGGATAACTCCTGCAGTCTATGATGATTATCCCACTGTATCCCGATACGAACAGCGGCACCAGCCCCGAATAAAGAAATGTCACCGCCTTTTCAAGATCCTCTACGACCACAGCATCGAGAAAAGCCAGATTTGATGCGATGAACTGCTCCGCATCGGTCACCTGCTCCATTTTCTCCGGCTTGAGCGAGAACAGACTGAATATCACTCTCTGCATCATGCCCCCGTCCACGAGCCCGTCGACGAAAAACATACTCGCATCCCTGCCGCCTATCACGAGTTTTCGCTCGAGAAGGTCGAAACTTTCTCCTACCGGCACCTTTTCTCTCATCATTTTCAGCAGCTCGCTGTATCTATCCATTTTTTCCATAAAAAAACCTCGCATACTTTTGGTATTATTTTTTACGTAATTACCTTATATATGCGAGGTGTTTTCTCATTTATATTCCGATCATAAAGCTCGCGATACAAATGATGCACACATTATGCATCGTTGCCGCTGCCTGAGGTCTCCGGCTACTTGAGCTTTGCGATAAGCTCGCCTGCCTTGACCTGCTGACCTTCGTTTATGTAGACTTTGTCGATAACGCCCTTCTGCGGAGCGAGTATGTTAGTCTCCATCTTCATCGCTTCGATAACTGCGATAGGCTGTTTTTCCTCTACTTCATCGCCTTCCTTTACGAGGACCTTGATGATGTTTCCGGGGATGTTGGCTCCGATCTCGCTCGGATCGTCCGCATCCGCATAGACGATCTGCGATGCAGCCGATGCGAGGTTTGCAGCTTCATCCTTGATCTTTACAGCACTTCTGTTGCCGTTGACTTCAAACACTACGTTTCTGAAACCTTCTTCGTCCGTCTCTCTTGCATCTGAAAGTCTTACGACGAGCTCCTTGCCCTCTGCGATCTTGATCTCGCAGGTTTCGCCTTCTGAAAGGCCGTGGAAGAATATGTCGCTGCCCATGAGTCTGAAGTTACCGTCCTTTTCAAGGCTCTTGAGGTAATCTTCAAATACTTTCGGATATAAAGCGTAGCTGAGCGCTTCCTTCTCTGTTCCTTCCAGACCATGCTGTTCTCTGAGCATCTTCTTGATAGCGTCAAAGTCTTCATCAGGCAGGAGCTCTCCAGGTCTGCATGTGATAGGCTCTTTGCCGTGGAGCACGAGCTTCTGGAGCTTTTCAGGGAATCCGCCTTCAGGCTGTCCCATCATACCTTCGAAGTATGAAACGATCGAATCAGGGAAATCGATATCCTTTGCCTTTTCGTAGATATTCTCCGGAGTCAGTTCGTTCTGTACCATGAATATAGCCATATCGCCTACAGCCTTTGATGACGGTGTTACCTTT
This sequence comes from uncultured Clostridia bacterium, assembly GCA_934247125.1. Classification (GTDB taxonomy): domain Bacteria; phylum Bacillota; class Clostridia; order Peptostreptococcales; family Anaerovoracaceae; genus Lentihominibacter. The sequence goes on along the minus strand of CAKQIZ010000004.1, from coordinate 31,698 downwards.
ACGATATCGCCGAGCATCTCATTGACTGCCTTGTACATTTCCTTGACTTCATTGAACTTGTGACCGAGACCAAAGCTCTCGACCTGCGACTTGAGGTTGGAGTACTGTCCTCCCGGCATCTCATATTTATATATTTCAGCTGATCCGGTCATCATATCTGATTCGAATTCCTTGTAAACAGGCCTTACTGCTGCCCAGTAGTCTGTTATTACCTGGATCCCGTCCGGATCTATGCCTGTAGCTCTCTCTGTGCTTTCCATAGCTGCAACGATCGAGTTCAGTGCAGGCTGGCTCGTGAGTCCCGACATGCTGTTGAATGCTGCGTCGATGATATCCACGCCTGCATTTGCAGCCATCATCAGAGTTGCCACACCGTTGCCGCTCGTATCGTGAGTATGGAGATGGATAGGGATCGAGATCTCGTTTTTCAGAGCCTCTATCAGCTTCTTCGCAGCCATAGGCTTGAGAAGTCCTGACATATCCTTGATACCCAGTATATGGCTTCCTCTCTTTTCGAGTTCCTTAGCCATTCTCACATAATAGTCGAGATTGTATTTTTCTCTGCTCGAGTCGAGTATGTCGCCTGTGTAGCAGATGCATGCCTCTGCCACCTTGCCCTGGTTGAGAGTTTCATCCAGCGCAACTTCCATGCCCTGTATCCAGTTGAGCGAGTCGAATATCCTGAAGACATCTATGCCTGATGCGGCTGATTCCTTGACGAATCTTCTTATGACATTGTCCGGATAATTCTTGTATCCTACACCGTTTGCACCTCTCAGCAGCATCTGGAACATGATGTTCGGGATCTTTTTTCTGAGTGTTTCAAGTCTCTCCCACGGCGATTCCTTGAGGAATCTGTACGATGTATCGAACGTTGCTCCGCCCCACATCTCGAGTGAGAAGAGATTCTGTCCATACAGAGATACGGCAGGTGCGATCTTTTCCATATCGACAGTTCTTACTCTCGTAGCCATCAGCGACTGCTGAGCATCTCGCATAGTAGTGTCTGTGATAAGGAGCTTCTTCTGATCCCTTACCCACTCTGCCAGACCTTCAGGCCCTTTCTCGTCGAGTATCTGTTTCGTTCCGCTGAGCCCTGACGTCTCCTCCGGCTTCAGTCTAGGGAATACAGGAACGTCAAACTGCGGCTTGATACCTCTGTTTCCGTTTACGAACTTTTCTCCGAGGTAAGTGAGCACCTTGAGCTCCTTGTCTTCACGAACCATGATGTTGAAGAGTTCAGGATTGTCTGCGATGAATCCCGTATCACAGTTTCCGGCTTTGAACGTAGGATGGTTGAGTACGTTGAGGAGAAAAGCTCTGTTTGTCTTTACTCCCGTCACCTTCATTTCCTTGAGAGCTCTCTTTGCCTTGTTCACAGCATCGTTAAAGCTTCTCGCCCATGAAGTGACCTTTACGAGCAGGCTGTCGTAGTAAGGTGAGATGACAGCATTGACGAATGCATTTCCTGCGTCGAGTCTGATGCCGTATCCGCCCGCACTCGTATACTTCGTGATAACACCCGTATCAGGCGCAAATCCGTTGATCGGATCTTCTGTCGTAAGTCTGCACTGGATCGAGAATCCTCTAGGCTGTATCTGATCCTGGCTCTTGATATTTATTTTTTCTGAATCCAGGCTGTATCCCTCTGCAATGAGGATCTGAGACTGTACGATATCGATGCCCGTAGTCATCTCTGTTACAGTATGCTCTACCTGTATTCTAGGGTTCATTTCTATGAAATAGTGGTTTCCTTCATGGTCAACGAGGAATTCCACAGTTCCGGCACTCTTGTAGTTCACTGCCTGTGCGATCTTCTTCGCATCCGCGCAGATATTCTGTCTCTGCTCTTCTGTGATGGAAAGCGCAGGTGTGAATTCTACGACTTTCTGATGTCTTCTCTGGATAGAACAGTCACGTTCATAAAGATGAACGATATTGCCGTAGTTGTCTCCGAGGATCTGCACTTCGATGTGCTTAGGTCTTTCGAGATATTTCTCGATGAAGATATCGTCGATACCGAATGCCTTCTTAGCTTCGCTCTTTGCGCTTCTGAACTGTTCAGGCATCTCCTCTCTGCTTCTGACGATCCTCATTCCTCTGCCGCCGCCGCCTGCTGCAGCTTTGAGCATTACAGGATAACCGCAGTCCTCTGCAAATTTAAGAGCGACTTCTTCTGAAGGTATCGTCTCTGTCATCCCGGGTATAGTAGGTACACCTACCTTATTTGCAACGATCTTTGACTTTACCTTGTCTCCCAGATTGTCCATCATAGTGTGGTCAGGTCCTATGAATACGATGCCCTCATCTTCACACGCCTTTGCAAATTCAACATTTTCAGCCAGGAATCCATATCCCGGGTGGATAGCGTCAACACCTTTAGCTTTCGCAAGCTCGATGATCTCGTCTATCGCCAGGTATGCATCTACCGGAGATTTTCCTCTTCCCACCTGATAAGCCTCGTCTGCCTTTGTTCTGAATAATGTATTCTTATCCTCTTCTGAATAGATAGCTACACTTCTTATTCCTAATTCTTTGCAGGCTCTGAATATTCTGATGGCTATTTCGCCTCGATTGGCTACCAGTACACGCTTGAATTTTCTGCCTTGCTCCATATTCCGAGTCTCCTTTCTCTTCCTTTTATGATATTTATTATTTTTGACTATATTAAGATAAAATGATTATCAAACTATTTTATCATTCTTTTTGTTATTTTTCCACTATTATATTTATTTTTTTGTAGTATTTTCTAAAAATGGCGGGAATTCCGTAAATAACCATAAATTTCAGTGCATCGATATTCACTGTATCGCGACATCTGCCGCACTACAGAAACCGGAACTGATCTTTTTCAAAGTCTATGATCTTTTCGCGTTTCATTTTATTCAGCTCGTTCGACAGAGCACTCCTGTTGACGCACAGATACTGAGCCAGCTGTTCACGGCTCATCTTGACGCTGACAGTGTCTGTTCCTGATTTCCTGTGAAGTATCTCGAGGTACATCAGTATCCTGTTTCTCAGCCCTCTTTCCGCAAGGATCTCGATCTTGTGCATTTTCCTGATATTATCGCTTGCCATATGCTGCATCAGCACATCGTATATCTGTCTGCTGAATTTTGAATTGTCGATATTAGTAAGGGAAATGAACACTACAGTACAGTCCTCATTGCATATGTAATCTATAGGGGCAGTTTTTTTCTTTGACACTGCAGTTTCTATCGCAAATATAGTCCCTTCGTCGTAGACCTGTATTATATGCAGCTCGCCGTTCGGGTACGCTTTCTCACCTCTGACACTTCCCCTGTCTATTATGCATATCTTGTTCACCTTGTCTCCAACATGAAAAATAACGTCGTCCTTTTTCATGTTCTGTCCTATGACATTGAGTTCTTCGAATGCATGCATGTAATCAGTCCTGTTCAGATTGTCGAACAATCCGCTCTCTATAATTGTACCAAGATATTTCATCATTTTCTTCTGCTTTACAGCCGGTGCGCTGTTTTCCCCCTGCTAAAATAGTAGGCACGTCTAACTAATAAACACATATTCAATATGCCACTCTTGATTTTAACACAAATCCGCCTTTAAAATGTTGTTCCGATAACATTCATTTGTTATTCATCGAAAAATTTGAACAGCATAAAAGGCCGCCTGACTTGAATAGCCTGCAGCCTTTACTGCTTAATGTATCTATAATTCTTTTTTAAGATTCACATCCATATGCGGATAAGGGATCTCTATCCCGTTTTCATCGAATACCTTCCTGACCTCTTCCTCAAGAAAATATTTCACAGTCCAGTAGTCCTCGGTCCTGCACCATGCGAACATATCCATTATCACAGAGCTGTCATCGTACCTGGACACTCCGATCGTAGCCTTCGGCTCATTCATTATCAGATCACTGCTTTCGCAGATCTCACGCATCAGCTGTTTTGCCAGCGTGACATCGCTTTCGTAGCTGATGCCGAACTTGCAGTCGACACGCCTTATATCCTCTTTGCTGTGATTCACCAGTATCGATGTGTTCACAAGACCGTTAGGAACCGTGATCGTCTTGTTGTCATATGTGCGCAGCGTGGTCAGGAAAAGATCTATATCCTTGACCTTGCCTGAAACTGTTCCTATATCTATATAGTCATCACGACTGAAAGGCTTTGTGACGATTATCATCACCCCGCCGGCGATATTGGCAAGGCTGTCTTTCAGCGCCAGCGCTATGGCGGCTCCTGCAGCACCCAGCACCGCCACTATCGTACTCATCTGCACGCCCAGTATACCAAGACACATCGTCACCAGTATTATCGCACTGACAGCCTTTATCGCATTGATCATGAACGTGTAAAGCACAACGTCAAGGCTACTTCGCTTCAGCGCACGTCTCGTAAAGCTCAGTATCAGCTTTATCACGATCAGTCCTATCACTATCGTGATGATCAGGTTCAGCACCAGCATTCCCAGCTCCATCGGTTTGTCGGATTCAAAAAATTTTTCTATGATTCTCTGCGTCCTTGACAGTTCATCCATACGCTATTCCTCCGTTTTGATCTTCCTGCCGAGTCTTCTTCTCTCAAGCTCCCTGAGATATTTCTTCCTGAGTCTGATATCGTCCGGGACGATCTCCACGAGCTCGTCATCATCTATGAATTCCAGCGCCTCTTCGAGTGTGAACACCTTTGGCGGTGCCAGCTTGATGTTGTCATCGCTTCCTGCAGCACGCATGTTGGTCGCTTTCTTCGCCTTACACGGGTTCACGACCATGTCCTCGCCCCTCGCATTCATTCCGATTATCATGCCTTCATACACTTTTGTTCCCGGTTCGATGAACATCTGGACACGCTCACTTATATTGAAGATCGCATACGGCGTCGCCACTCCTTCCTCCTGCGCGATAGCGACTCCGTTTATCCTGCCCTGGATATCTCCCATATACTTGTCAAATTTATCGAATCTCCTCACCATCGTACCTTCGCCTCTGGTGTCGTTGATGAATTCGCTCCTGTAGCCGAGAAGTCCTCTCGTCGGCACCAGATACTCAAGTCGCGTGAATCCGTTCTCACTCTTCATCTCCTGCATGATTCCCTTTCTCAGGTTGAGCTTGGATATCACGGTTCCCGAGTATTCGTCCGGCACTGAAAGCACCACTTCCTCGATCGGCTCAAGGATGCCGTTGTTCTCGTCGCGGTGCATTATCACCTCCGGTTTGGAGACCGCCAGCTCGTAGCCTTCACGTCTCATGTTCTCTATCAGTATGGAAAGGTGCAGCTCGCCTCTTCCCGAGACTTTGAAACTGTCTGTGGAATCAGTCTCCTCGACTTTAAGTCCCACGTTGACCTCCAGCTCCTTATCCAGACGCTCTCTTATATGCCTTGACGTCACGAACTTGCCGACTTTTCCCGCGAACGGCGATTTGTTTACCATGAAGTACATGGAAAGTGTAGGTTCTTCGATCTCTATCATATCGAGAGGGTCCGGATTTTCTTTATCGCATATCGTCTCTCCTATCGAAATGTCGGAGATACCTGATACTACGACTATATCGCCTGATTCAGCCTGGTCTACAGCCATCCTCTTGAGGCCTCTGTATACGAATACCTGGTTTATCTTTCTCTGCTCGATCTGGCCGTCGCCCTTGGCTACAGCCACGACGCTTCCTGCTTTCACTATACCCTTCGTCACTCTGCCGATGCCGAGTCTTCCGATATAATCGTCGTATGCGAGCGCCGATATCTGCAGCTGCAGCGGCTCCTCATTGCGATCCGGATACGGCTTGACATGATTTATTATCGTATCGAACAGCGGCGTGATATCAAGACCGTTCATGCCCTTTGCACTCTTCTTTATCTTTGTGTGAGTATCATCATTCTCAACATTTATATTCCTTATATCTTCCGGACCATATACGACTATACCCTGTCTGGCTATGCCGTAAAGTATCGGAAAGTCAAGCTGCTCGTCATTTGCATCGAGATCCATGAACAGCTCGTACACCTCATCGACCACTTCATCGATACGCGCATCTTTCTTGTCGATCTTGTTTATCAGCAGTATCGGATTGATGCCCTGCTCCAGAGATTTTTTCAGCACGAATCTCGTCTGCGGCATAGGTCCCTCGCTGGAATCGACAAGCAGTATCACGGTATCCACCGTCTTGATGATACGCTCGACCTCTGATGAAAAGTCTGCGTGTCCCGGCGTGTCGACGATATTTATCTTTACATCTCCATGCATGACGGAGCAGTTTTTGGAGTATATCGTGATGCCTCTCTCACGTTCTATATCGTCACTGTCCATCACACAGTCTACCACCTGCTCGTTATCGCGAAAAACTCCGCTCTGATTTAAAAAAGCGTCTACAAGCGTCGATTTGCCCGCGTCTACATGCGCGATAACTGCGATATTGATTATTTTCTGTTTATCTGACATATTATTTGTCCCTGCTTTCTGAATTGCGTTTTGTACAATATTATATTGTAAATCAATTGCGCTTCTGTGTCAAAAAATAATTGATACGCATATTATGTAGTAACTGCGGCCGGCTGCGATGGCGGTACAGCAGCCTGACTGCGCGGCCGCTGCAATACTTTACATGAAAAGGAGATACAAAATGCCTGATCTATTTCTGAGCCCGTCTGTACAGCAGTACAACCCTTACATCAGCGGACTGGGCAGCGAGGAATACTACATGAACCTCATAGCTGACGCCATGGAGCCTTACCTGGATGCATCCGGCATCACTTACACACGCAACGACCCGGACGATACACTTTCTCATGCGATAGCACTTTCCAATGCCGGCGATTACGACTTTCATCTGGCACTCCACTCTAACGCCTCTCCTGCAAACGCCGCAGGTCAGATGCGCGGGCCGGACATCTACTATTACTCGTCCAGCAGCGAAGGCCGACGTGCTGCCGGGATCTTCAGCGACAATCTGAAAGTGATATATCCTGATCCGGATCTCGTGAACATCGTTCCGAATACCTCTCTTGCCGAGCTGCGCCTGACGAAAGCCCCTTCTAATCTGATCGAGCTGGCATATCACGACAATCTCGAGGATGCGCTGTGGATAATAAACAACATCGATCTGATCGCACGCACTTTAGTACTGTCATTGACTGAATATTTTGGAATCCCGTTCAATGATCCTTATTAGCTTCCACCTGACCGTCTTCTGTGATAATATATAAGTTCAGGATAAAAGGAAGGCGGTTACCATGGAAAAGATACTACAGGTGCTGTGTACAGCCATAGACAGCGGCCGTCTGGTAAAGGTCATCTTTGCCGGAAAAAGAAAAAAATCGATCGGATACAAGAAAATAACCCTCAGGCCTGTGACGATAAAAGGTGAATATATGTTCCAGGCCGAATTTCATTACGATAAAAAGGTCACACATGAAAACATCCCGTACTGCGAGGCTGTCAGCTTCGCGGAACGCACTGTCGCGGAAGATTTCAAGCAGGTGAACATACTCACTGAGAACGAGGATATACAGATCCTGGCGTCAAAACCCGACAACCCTAAGATCACCAGACATGCAGCTTCACGCAGTGCGGGAGAGCTCTCGCACGACCGCAGAAAACAGTACATCCTCGAGGACGGCGTACCGTGCGACTTTCTGACAGAACTCGGCGTGATGTCGCCCGACGGCAGAGTTTTCAAAAAGCACTATTCTAAATTCAGACAGATCAACAGATACCTCGAGATCGCAGACAGCTGTTTCGAATACCTGCCGGACAACGGCAGACTGAGGATCATAGACTTCGGATGCGGCAAAAGCTATCTGACCTTCGCACTCTATCACTATCTCAGGCTCGTAAAGCAGCGCGATGTCGAGATCATCGGTCTGGATCTGAAAAAAGATGTCATAGACTTCTGCAGCAAAACTGCTCAGAAGCTGGGGTACGATGAACTGAGATTCCTTACGGGCGATATCGCCGACTACGAAAGCGACGGCGCCGATATGGTCGTAACGCTGCATGCATGCGACACAGCTACGGATTTTGCACTCATCAATGCCGTAAAGTGGCACAGCCGTGTCATTCTGTCGGTGCCATGCTGCCAGCATGAACTGTTCTCACAGATAAAAAGCGAGGTGGACGAGCCGATGCTGAAACACGGTATCATAAAGGACAAGTTCACCGAGCTGCTGACAGACGGACTCAGAGGACTGAAACTTGAAGCCGCCGGTTACGAAGTCGCGATGACAGAATTCACATCACTCGAGCATACTGCAAAGAACATCATGATAAAGGCCGTGATGCCGGCCATGCCGGATCGCGCTGCAATGAAAAAGGCCGATGATGAGTACCGCGCTCTAAAAGAATTTTACCATGTATCGCCGACGATAGACATGCTCGACACCGGCAGCGGACGATAGACAAAAAACGAAAGGACATTCAATGCATTTCAGAAAAGGTTTAGAAGACGGGATCCCGGTGGCTTTAGGCTACTTTTCCGTATCTGTCGCATTTGGCCTGATGGCCGTGCAGAGCGGCTTTACATGGATAGAGGCTGTGCTCATATCATTCACTAATCTGACCTCTGCCGGCCAGTTCGCAGGAGTCACTGTGATGGCAGGCATGGGCACATACATAGAAATGGCGGTCACACAGGTCGTGATAAATTCCAGATACGCACTGATGGGGATCGCACTTTCACAAAAAACAGACAGCAGGTTCAAAGGGATATGGAGACTGATACTCGGTTTTGCGATCACCGATGAAATATTCGCGGTCGCGATCGGCCAGGACGGAAATATCAGCAGACGATATTTCGCCGGTCTGGCTTTCCTCCCTATAATCGGCTGGTCCACCGGTACTCTCTGCGGAGCTGTACTCGGCAATATCATGCCCGATATCGTCACAAACGCACTGGGTGTGGCACTGTACGGCATGTTCATCGCAGTCGTCGTACCTAAGACAAGAGAAAACATACACGTGCTCATCGTCGTACTTATAGCGATCGCGATAAGTACCTTACTGTTTTATGTGCCTGCATTCTCTATAATCTCGTCGGGATTTGCGATCATAATCTGTGCCGTTGTCGCTTCGCTCGCCGGCGCGATGCTGTTCCCTGTAAATGAAGATGATGACGAAGAGGAGGTGCTGTAATGGATTTCATGAAATTCCTGCCATATCTGCTGGTGATGGCCGGCGTCACTTACCTCGTGAGAGTCGTGCCATTCATACTGATAAACAAAAAAATAGAGAACCGGTTCATAAACTCGTTTCTCTATTATATACCTTATACCGTGCTTGCCGCGATGACATTCCCAGCGATCCTCTACGCGACCGGCAATATAGTATCGGCGATCGCCGGACTGCTCGCAGCTATCGCGATATCGTTCAGAGGCCGCAGCCTGATAATCGTCGCAGTCGGCGCATGCGCTGCAGTTTTCATTACAGAAGCAATACTTACACTTTGCCTGTAGGCTTTGAGAAGCTATTTGACGGGACCTGTTCAGGTATGCGCCAGTCTATCGGCTCCTGCCCGTTTTTCTCAAGGAACTCATTGGCTCTCGAAAAATACCTGCCCCCGAAAAAGCCGTTGTATGCTGAAAGCGGACTTGGATGCGCACCTTTGAGGAGGCAGTGTTTCGGGTTAGTTATCAGCGCTTCTTTATTCTTGGCATTCCTTCCCCAGAGTATGAATACCATCGGCTCCTCTCTCTGATTGAGGAGTTCTATCACTCTGTCAGTGAATATCTCCCAGCCTCTGCCTGCATGCGAATTCGCACTGCTGCGCCTTACTGTGAGCACCGTGTTGAGCAGCATCACTCCATTTTTCGCCCAGCTTTCGAGGCTGCCGTGTGACGGCGGCTCTATTCCCAGATCTTCCTGAAGCTCCTTGAAAATATTTACGAGTGAAGGCGGTTTTGCAACTCCTTTCTTTACCGAAAAGCAAAGCCCGTGTGCCTGTCCCGGCTGGTGATACGGATCCTGTCCCAGAATCACTGCCTTGACTTTCTCGTATGGTGTGAACTTCAGCGCATTGAAAATGTCGTACATGTCAGGATATATCACCCTGCTGCCGTACTCGGCTTTCAGAAATTCTCTGAGCTTTAAATAGTAATCTTTTTCAAATTCTCCCTTTAGGACTTCGTCCCAGCTGTTTCCTATGTTGACCATGGTTTTATTATATTGGTTTTTACATGCTGTCGCAAGGGATATTGTGCAAATGCCCGGAAATGCCTGCAGATCACGTGCACTGCAGCTTTATATATCCATGTCATGCATGATTCTATGATATAATACTGTCTGAAAACCGCACCCATCGAGCGAAAGGAGCAAGAACATGCCCGACAAAGAAAACATATCCGAAAAAAAAGTATATCTGTCATCTCTTGCCTGTGAGCCGCTTGTCAGCTATCTCAGGGCTCAGGGTTTTTCACCTGTGCTGCTGGACGGAACAGGTTCCCCGGTATATGAGGAAGTCTCTACTCATGCTGACATACATATGTGTCAGCTCGGGCTATGGGACGACGCGCACCTTTTCCATGGAAATACGTCAAAGCTCGGGCATGATTACCCGGGAAATATCATCTACAATGCAGTCTGCACCGGGAAATATTTTATCCATAACCTTGAATATACCGATCCGGAGCTTCTCGATGCCGCGGGTGACCTCACCAGAATAAACGTGCCGCAGGGCTACACTCGATGCTGCTGTCTGCCTGTAGATGACTCGTCATTCATAACTTCAGATGAAGGTATCGCAAAAGCACTCGAAAAAACAGATACAGACGTTCTGCAGATAAGCAGGGGTAGCATCGCTCTGCCGGGGTTCGATTACGGCTTCATCGGCGGATGCGCGGGACATATCACTGTGAACGACAGGAAAACCATGATCTTCAACGGAGACCTTAGCGCACATCCCGACTATAAAAGAATCGCAGCCTTCATCGAAGACCGCGATATCGATATCGTATTTTTTGAAGATTTTCTGCTGACGGATATCGGCAGCATACTCACCGGCACGCCTGTACGCATGTAAAATCGCAGCATACGGTGCGCTTTACGCTGCACTGTATCGCATCATTATTCACTGATGGGCGCTCCGTCGTGCCTGAACCGTTCCTGACTTTCCCTGATTGACAGGCTATCTCTAATGACTTCCACGAGCAACCTGCTAAGGACTTACTTTATCCTGGAATCCCGCGAGGCTCTGTCCCATGCTCATTCTCACTCTCGGAAGCAGCAGCGGATCATCGCCCGGTTCCGCCTTGCCGTATTCAGTAGTCACTGCGCACAGGAAGCCTGCCTTTTCCACCATGCTCCTGCTCCTCTCATTGTAATCTCCGAACGGATATGCGAATGCATCACCACTGCCGCACACCTCGATCGACCGCTTCAGATCGGCAAGACCGTCTTCTTCTGAAACAGCAGTGAAAATGCCGCCGTGTCCGATATTTCCGCCGCCTCTGTGCATATTGTCGGAATGCGACTCATAGACCACATAATCACTCTGATACTGCGCTATCTTTTCCTCTCCATTGTATGAAGTTATCATGAAGCACGTAGCCGGAGTCTTACACTTTTCCAGCACCGGTATCCCGTTTTCCAGGAAGCTCACGGCACCGTCGTCAAAGCAGAGCACTATGCTCTTGTCGGGAAGCAGCAGCTTGCCGTCGACGTAATCGCGCACTTCTTTCCATGTTGGATAGTAATACCCTTCTTCATTGAGCCAGTTGAGCTCCTCCTCAAGATCCTGCATCGATATATAGTTGCCGAATCGCTGATTCAGATCATCCGGCGGATCGTTTTCATCAAAAACGTAGTGATACATGCAGATAGGAAGTCCCGGTGCGCCGTAGTCCGTATTGGCTGCAACCTCAACCTCTCTCGTCACTCTCGTGGTCTTTCCGTTGTCATCGCTCACCGTATAGCTCACGGTATTCGTGCCGGCTTTTCTGATATCGCTGCCTTCCACCTTCACCTTGTCCGTTATGTCTTTGCCGTTCTCATCGGTTGCCTTGTAGCCCGGCTCATCGAACTTGTCACCAAGTTTCAGACCGTCTATCTTCTCCGATCCCTCGAGGGCGATCTCCGGATTCATCTTATCCAGAACCGTTACCTTCCTCACGGCTTTCAGATCTTCGACGCTGTATTTCAGCTCGTATGTTCCCGGCTTTGAAGTATCCACTTCTCCGGTCACCTTTACCTTGTCCGAAACATCCCTGCCGTCGATGACCGCTTTTACGCCCTGATCCTCGTACACCGCATTGAGTCCTACAGTCATCTCCTCATCGCCCCTGAGCTTCATCGAAAAATTCGACGAATAGAACGTTATTACTATCGCTGTGATGCCGATAACGATTATCGCCAGCACCAGCACGATAAACAGTATTTTTCTGTTTCCTGATTTGCTCATCTTTTACACCTGTTCTTCTCGATCAATTATGCTTTTTATTTAAAACCAGCATATCTATCATACCATGTTTGTGATAAAATGTTAACTATGAAAAAGCATGCAATAATACCCGTCTTTATACCGCACAAGGGCTGCCCGAACGACTGCGTTTTCTGCAATCAGAAGGCGATCACCGCAAGGACAGCGGATATAAAGCCGGAAGACGTGAAAAGAATAATAGACGATTACCTGCCGACTCTGCAGGGACGGGATCTGGAAACTATAGAAGTGGCTTTTTTCGGAGGAAGCTTCACAGGGATCCCGCTCGAGGAGCAGTCGGCATTTCTCGAGGTCGCCGCAGACTACAAGGCGCGCGGTCTGATCGACAAGATACACATGTCCACCAGACCGGACTACATCGACGAGATGATACTCGACAACCTGAAAAAATACGATGCAGATATCATCGAGCTCGGCGTGCAGTCTTTCCACCCCGATGTGCTCAAAGCGGCAAACCGCGGTCACAGTGCAGAAGATGTATACAAAGCCTGCGACCTCATCAGGTCATACGGATTTGAACTCGGCATACAGCTGATGATCGGTCTTCCCGAAGACAGCCTGGAACGCTGCATATATTCAGCCAGAGAGACCGTGAAGATCGCTCCGTCAGTCGCAAGGCTGTACCCTACCATCGTCCTGAACGATACCGAACTCCTCAGGATGTACCAGCGGCACGAGTATTCTCCGCTGACGACTGACGAAGCCGTCACGATAACAAAAGAAATGTACCGCATCCTCGACAATGCCGGGATCAACATAATACGAGTCGGGCTCAAAAGTACCGACCTGATCACTGAAGGCGGTGAGATCCGCGGTCATACTTTTCATCCGGCATTCAGGCAGCTCGTTGAGGGAGAACTTGCAAAGGAGCAGCTTGAGGAGCAGCTCACAGAGCTGCTGCAGGGGTATGCAGAAACTTCAAAAGCCCATGAACGCTTTGAATTCCGCAGCAGCGGCAACTCGTTCTCCAATATGGTGGGAAACAGCAGACGCAATAAGAACTACTTTGCCGAAAAGTATCCGAATCTTCGTATAAAATATAAAGTGGATCATTCCCTTGCTGACGGCCGCTACATTGTGGTAGAATTATAAATTAAGAATAAGCACCGGCGGCGCCGGTTTATCGATACAGGAGGTCAAAATGAAAGCAGTTATTACAGTAATAGGAAAAGATATGGTCGGCATACTGGCCAAAGTGAGCACGACATGCGCTGAAGCCAATGCAAACGTATCAGAAGTCACTCAGTCGATAATGGACGAATATTTCGCAATGATAATGCTCGTTGAAATAGATAAGATGAACTGTACGCTGGACGAACTCAAAAACAGCATCGAAAAGATCGTCCCTACAATGACAGTCCATGTGATGCATGAGGACATTTTCAATTCAATGCACAGGATCTAGCACATCATCACACAGGAGGTAAACAGACATGCTCAACACCAAGGATATCATGGAAACCATAACCATGATACAGGACGAACACCTTGACATAAGAACTATAACCATGGGCATATCGCTCATGGACTGTTGCGACAGCGACATCGACGTATCATGCAGGAAGGTCTACGACAAGATATACAGACTCGCTAAGGATCTCGTAAAGACAGGTGAGGAAATAGAAAAGAAATACGGCATCCCTATCGTCAACAAGAGGATAGCAGTGACGCCTGTCTCTCTTCTCGTTGCCGTATCAGGCGGCGATCCTGTAAAATACGCGAAGACTCTCGACAAGGTCGCAAAAACGGTCGGCGTGAATTTCATAGGCGGTTATTCGGCTCTTGTACACAAAGGATTCGCGGCAGGAGACAGAGAACTGATCGAATCTATACCTAGAGCGCTCGCCGAGACTGATTTCGTATGTTCATCTGTGAATATCGGCTCGACAAAATCCGGCATCAATATGGATGCCGTGAAAATGATGGGCGGCATCGTAAAAGAAGCATCAGAGCTTACTAGTGACAGACAGTGCATAGGGGCTGCAAAACTCGTAGTGTTCTGCAATGCACCTGAAGACAATCCGTTCATGGCAGGAGCTTTCCACGGTATCGGAGAGCCTGACTGCGTCATAAACGTAGGCGTATCAGGTCCCGGGGTCGTGCGCTCTGCACTTTCAAAGATGCCGAAGGATGCACCTCTTTCAGAAGTCGCTGACCTTATCAAGAAGACTGCGTTCAAGATAACCAGAATGGGACAGCTCGTCGGAAGCGAAGCTTCTGCAAAGCTCGGTGTTCCGTTCGGTATCATCGATCTGTCACTCGCGCCTACACCCGCTATCGGTGATTCCGTAGCGTATATACTCGAAGAGATCGGTCTCGAACAGTGCGGCACGCACGGTACTACAGCAGCTCTTGCTATGCTGAACGATGCTGTAAAGAAAGGCGGCGTGATGGCGTCTTCAAACGTCGGCGGACTTTCGGGAGCTTTTATCCCTGTATCCGAGGACGCAGGCATGATCAGCGCCGCAGAATCCGGCACGCTTTCTATCGAAAAGCTCGAAGCGATGACTGCCGTATGCTCCGTAGGTCTCGACATGATCGTCCTGCCGGGCGATACCCCGCAGGAAACCATCGCTGCAATCATCGCTGATGAAGCTGCGATCGGCATGGTCAACTCCAAGACGACTGCTGTCAGAGTGATACCTGCCATCGGTCACAGTGAAGGTGAAATGCTCGATTTCGGAGGACTCCTCGGCAAAGGACCTATCATGAAGATCAATAGAAAATCCTCTGATGTGATGATCAACAGAGGAGGTCGTATCCCTGCACCGATGCAGAGCCTCAAAAACTAGCATTTGTACAGACCTGTATTTTAAAACCCGCCGCTCCGCAAGGAGCCGGCGGGCTTTTTTTATTGCTGTCTTATCTGCAGCAGCCGCAGCCTCTGCCGCAGCCTCCGCATGTGTTTGAAGTCCCGCAGGTGTTCAAAGTGCCGCAGGTGTCAGAAGTCCAGGCAGTGCCTGAAGCTGTCGAAGTCATTCCTCCGCAGCCTCCTCTTCCACCGTTGCCGGTTCCTGTTCCGCCGCCGCATCCGCAGGACGGCACTACGGATCCGCATCTTCCGCCGCGCTGCCACGGTTCCCTAAATTCGCAGTTCTCGCAAGTTATATTAAAACCGGTATTCCCGGTATTACAGTTACAGTTTGCCATAAAAAAATCCCCTTTCATCTGTCCGCCGGTCAGAGCCCGGTATCAGGACGCACCGCTCCGGTACACGTCTGCCGGGCTTCCGCCGGTGCCGGACTGTACCATCAAAGTGTCTCGCAGGCATCTTTTGTATGCTTTATACTATGAAAAGAGATCGTTTTTTGTTCGTTTGAGTTTTAGTTTTTATCGCCGTTTCCAGTATCCGGCTTATATGCTGATGCCGAAACTGCCGGCATCGCAAAGCCCGATGTACTAGGCGTCAGTCTTATCCTTATCGTCAGCATCGTTATCGTCGACCGCATCGTCCGCCGGCTTCGCATTTTTCACCGCCTCAATGAATCTGTCCGACTGGACTTTGTTGACCTTGAATATGGCAAAAGCTATTATAGCTACTATTATCCCGAGAAGTAAAAGTAATGGCATCGCATCTTCCTCCTTTTATGTCCAGATCTTATATGTATTTTACAATATCGCAGTCGGAATTAACAGCAGTTTTATAAATCTTTTACCGTTCCGAAGCTGTACCCCATATCTTCCCATTTCGTCAGCAGCTCATCCAGTATCTCACTGTTAGTCTTCGAGGTGCTGTGCAGCAGCACGATCGCTCCGGGATGCACCCTCGGGATCAGTTTGGAAAAAGCCTCTTCTTTAGTTGGCTGATCCGACTCGTACCAGTCGACGTATGCCAGACTCCAGAATATGGTCTTGTATCCCATATCATCGGCCATTTTGAGATTGGACTCGCTGTACTTGCCCTGCGGAGGTCTGTAGTACTTTTTCATTTCCTTTCCGGTCACTTCCCTGTACTTGTTTTCGAGCTCCCCCAGCTCCTTTTCAAAAGCCTCCTTAGTCGATATCGCCGACATGTCGGGATGAGTATACGTGTGGTTGCCGACTGTATGCCCTTCCGCTGCCATGCGTTTTACAAGTTCCGGACTCGTCTCGATGTAGTTGCCTACCAGAAAGAACGCCGCCTTTACATCATGCTTCTTGAGAACATCGAGGATCTTCGCCGTATACCCGTTCTCATATCCGGCATCGAATGTCAGATAGATCACTTTCTTATCGGTTTTCTTCATGTAAAACGCGTCGTATTTCGCCAGATACTCGGCAGTCGCATTCCCCACAGGCGGCTGCCCTTCCTGCTGGAAGCTCAGCCCCCAGTTCTCGTCAGCAGAGCCGCTGACTGCCTTTTCTTTTACGATATCCGCACCTGAAAAAACAGCCACAGCAAATACGCATGCTGCGGCTATTATTCCTGCCTTTTTGATCAGTCCGTTTTTTTTCACCATGATTATCATAATATCACCACCCGGGATATTATATTTTATCACTGGTGAAAAAATAACATATGAAACGCTATTCTATCGAAATCACCTTGAAATCCTTGTCTTCAACGGCTTTCCTGAGAACATCGTCTGCTACATCATCGGCGAGCTTGACTACTGCAGTGCCCTTTTCATGGCTGACATCAGCGTCATTTACACCAGCCAGAGATTCGAGCGATCCTTTTACTGACGCCTCACAGTGCTTGCACATCATACCTTCGATTTTGATAGTCTTTTTCATTCCTGGTTCCTCCTTGTGATCTTCTTCGATTTCATTTATTATCTGTGGAATATCTATACGTGTCCTTTTCCTGTCGTGTCTCGTATTCCTTATATCAAACAGATTCAGCGTGAGTGCGTTTGTCACTACGCAGAAACTGGACAGGCTCATTGCTGCCGCGCCGAACATCGGGTTGAGCTGCCATCCCAGAAGATGTATCCACACTCCTGCCGCGAGCGGTATCCCGATAACATTGTATATGAACGCCCAGAACAGGTTCTGGTGTATGTTCCTGAGCGTCAGTCTGCTGAGTCGCACCGCTGCAGGCACATCGCTCAGACTGCTGTTCATCAGCACCACGTCTGCCGCATCTATCGCGACGTCCGTGCCTGCTCCTATCGCTATGCCTGTATCAGCTCTCGTAAGCGCCGGTGCATCATTGATGCCGTCTCCGACCATCGCGACCTTGCCGTACTTCTGAAGCTCGCGTATCGCAGCTTCCTTGCCGTCAGGCATCACCTGTGCGATCACCTGATCGACTCCGGCCTGTTTTCCTACTGCCTCTGCAGTCCGACGGTTGTCCCCGGTGATCATCACTACACGGATACCCATATCCTGCAGCTCTTTCACTGCCGCCGGGCTGTCTTCCCTTATAACATCGGCAACTGCTATCATGCCGAGAACTTTTTTATTTCTGATGAAAAACAGCGGAGTCTTTCCATCCTCTGCAAGGCTTTCTGCCTTTCGCCTGATCTCATCATCAAGTTCTGCATTCTCTGATGCAAAGCTCAGGCTTCCGCCGTAAAGCTCTTCTCCGGCCAGCATCGCCGACAGACCGCTGCCCGGCAGTATTTTGAAATCACTGATATCCAGAGTCTCCAGTCCGCGCTCCTCCGAAGCTGCGACCACAGCTTTTGCGAGGGGATGCCCGCTCATCGACTCAAGCGAATATGCATATGTCATCAGCTCTTTTTCGGATATACCCTGTACCGGTATGATATCTGTAACTTTCGGATCGCCCTTCGTGATCGTTCCGGTCTTGTCAAGAGCCGTTATCTGCACATTTCCTGTCGCTTCAAGCGATAAAGCTGTCTTGAAAAGTATGCCGTGTCTTGCTCCGATACCGTTTCCTACCATTATAGCCACCGGCGTCGCAAGTCCGAGCGCGCACGGGCAGCTTATGACGAGCACTGATATGCCTCTTGCCAGCGCGAATCCTGCCGTCTGTCCGACCAGCAGCCACACCAGTATCGTCACCGCTGCTATCGCGATGACCGCAGGCACGAATATCCCCGATACCTTGTCTGCGACTTTCGCTATAGGCGCCTTCGTCGCCGCAGCGTCGCTCACCATCTTTATTATCTGTGAAAGCGCAGTATCCTCACCTACTCGTGTCGCCTCGCACTGCAGGAATCCCGACCGGTTGATCGTTGCCGCGGATACCGCATCGTCAGGTCCCTTGTCGACCGGCATGCTCTCTCCGGTCAGCGCTGACTCATCTACCGCACTCATCCCGCTTTTCACTATACCGTCTACCGGTATGCTCTCGCCCGGTCGAACGACGAATATATCGCCTTTTCTGACCCGGGACGCAGGCACTGTCACTTCCTCGCCGTCTCTGAGTATCACTGCCGTCTTCGGCGCCAGCTTCATCAGACCCTTCAGCGCATCCGTTGTCTTTCCTTTGGAATGCGCCTCAAGCATCTTGCCGACCGTTATCAGTGCCAGTATCATCGCCGCAGACTCGAAATAGAATTCATGCATGTATTTCATCACCGCGGACATATCTCCGCTTATCTGTGCACCCGTCATCGCAAACAGCGCATATGTGCTGTAAACGAATGCCGCGCCCGAGCCGAGCGCCACGAGCGTGTCCATGTTCGGTGCTCTGTGCCACAGGCTCCTGAAGCCGCTTATGAAGAATTTCTGGTTTATCACCATTATTATCGCGGAAAGGAGCAGCTGTATCAGCCCCATGGCCACATGGTTCCCCTCAAGTACTGACGGGATCGGCCAGTTCCACATCATATGACCCATCGAAAAATACATCAGCACGATCAGTACTGCCACCGATGCGATCAGCCGCCTTTTCAGCAGCGGAGTTTCCGTATCCTTCAGAAGCTCTTCATCCACAGATACCTGCACGCCGGCACCGCTTTCATCGTCTCCGCCCGAGCCGCCCTTCTCCGAAGCGCCGTATCCCGCAGCCTCTACTGCCGATATTATCTCTGCCGGCGACGCCGTACCCTCGACTCCCATCGAGTTCGTCAGCAGGCTCACCGAGCAGCTTTCCACGCCCGGCACCTTGTTCACTGCCTTTTCAACTCTGCTGCTGCACGCAGCACAGCTCATTCCCGTAACTTTATACTGTTTCAATATCACGTTCCTCCCGTTCTATCTCATCAGCTTCTGCAATGTCGATACAAGCTCATCTATCGTTTCATCCCTGCCGTTTCTTATGTCTTCTGCCACACATGTCTTGATATGGCTCGCCAGCAGCTCTTTATTGAAAGAATTAAGCGCGGCGTTCACTGCCGCCACCTGTATAAGTATGTCAGTACAGTACGCGTCTTCCTCGACCATTTTCTTGATGCCTCTTATCTGCCCCTCTATCCTGCTGAGTCTGTTCACCAGCTTCCTGTATTCCTGCGGTGAACGCACCTTGGTCTTGTGACAGCAGTTCTGGCATGTCATGTTTTCTGTTTCCATAAAGATCCGTCTCCTTTTCGCATATCTTCATCATGCCTACATAGTATACCCCTGTATGGTATATGTCAATCTTATTTTTCGATCTTTACAAATCACGATATATATTTTAATATTTTCTGTAGCACAAAAGGAGAATATGACATGAAACAGAAATTTTTTGAACTAGAAACACTTATCGGCATAGTTTTCTGCCTTGCGGCAGCGATCCCCGCCCGGATCCTTGGAGGTATTTTCCCGATAGTCGGCGGACCGGTATTCGGCATCCTGATCGGTATGATCATCGCGTTTTTCAAAAGGCCTGCGAAACTTGAAAAAGGCATAAAATTCACTTCAAAATACATACTGCAGTATTCCATAATACTGCTCGGCTTTGAGATGGATCTTTTCAATGTCATCAAGGTCGGCGGACAGTCGCTGCTGGTGATGCTGTTCACACTGTCGTCATCTTTCATCACGGCATATGTGATGGGAAAGGCGCTGAAAATCGACGGCAGGACGACTGTTCTCATCGGGGTCGGCACTTCGATATGCGGAGGCTCTGCCATAGCGGCGACTGCGCCCGTTATAAGGGCTGAAGATGAGGACGTTGCCCAGGCGATCTCGACGATATTCCTGTTCAATATCATCGCAGTATTCATTTTCCCTGCTCTCGGTCATATGATGGGCATGACCGACACGCAGTTCGGCATGTGGGCAGGCACTGCGATAAATGATACTTCATCGGTAGTCGCTGCCGGCGCTTCGTGGAGCAGCGCCGCCGGAAACAACACCGCGCTGGCGTTTGCAACGATCGTAAAGCTGACCAGGACTCTGATGATCGTTCCGATAACGCTCGTGCTGGCGTTTTACACGACGAGAAAGATCGCACGCCAGAAAGCTGCAGCTTCTGCCAACAGAAACACTTCTGCGCAGGACGGCGGTTTCAGCTTCGTCAAAGTCTTCCCGTGGTTCGTCCTCGGTTTCGTAGCGACCGCGATAATCAACACGCTGCTGCCGGTACCAGAAGCAGTTTCAGGCGCGCTCGTGACGATCGGCAAATTCATGATAATCATGGCGATGACTGCGATCGGAATGAACACGAATCTGAAAAAACTGCTCACGAACGGCATCAGACCGATATGTCTGGGCCTCTGCTGCTGGTTCATGGTGGCAGTCGTATCACTGATAGTGCAGCACTTTACGATGTAGAACCTGTTTTGCACTTCCAGCAGAAAAGCCTGCAGCACGGATCAGAATCATCTGTATCCGCCCGCAGGCTTTTTACTTATCTATATTTACTGCAGCACCCGAGCGCTCGCCATAAAACCTGTGCAAGCCATCGGCTGCAGTCTTTACATATCGATCTCGAGCGTCACCGGGCAGTGGTCCGAACCATACACGTCAGTCAGGATCTCAGCCTTCTGCAGTCTGTCGTCCAGGACTTTTGACGTGAGGAAATAGTCTATACGCCATCCGGCGTTGTTTTTCCTGGCGTTGAAACGATAGCTCCACCACGAATACACGCCTTCGAGGTCGGGATGGAAATATCTGAAAGTATCGGTGAACCCGGCGTCCTGGAGCTGTGTCATCTTCTGACGTTCCTCATCGGTGAATCCGGCGTTTTTCCTGTTCGTCTTCGGGTTTTTAAGGTCTATCTCACGGTGAGCGACGTTGAAATCCCCGCATACTATCACGGGCTTTTTCTCCTCGAGCTTCTTGAGATATGCCAGGAAATCGTCCTCCCAGCTCATCCTGTAGTCGAGTCTTTTCAGCTCGCTCTGTGAATTCGGCACATATACGTTCACAAGGTAAAAGCCGTCGTATTCGGCGGTTATCACCCTGCCTTCGCGGTCATGCGCGTCTATACCTATGCCGCATGCCACGGACAGCGGCTCTTTTTTTGAAAACACTGCAGTTCCTGAATAGCCCTTCTTTTCAGCGGAGCACCAGTACTGATGATATCCGTCGAGCGGCACCTCCGCCTGTCCTTCCTGCATCTTCGTCTCCTGTATGCACAGGATGTCCGCATCCTGCTCCTTTGCAAAATCAAGAAACCCCTTGCTCATAGCTGCTCTTATTCCGTTTACGTTCCATGAAATCAGTTTCATATCGCTCCGTCTCCTGTTCCTCTGTACTTTGCCGGTTCCTGATGTCGAATTCCCGATGTCGAATTCCTGATGTCAAAACCACCGATCAGCTCACGCCTGTCAGTTGAGGAATGCTTCTATGATGATGCTCTCCGCTTCCTCTTCTTTCATGCCAAGTGTCCTGAGCTTGATCAGCTGCTCGTCGTTTATCCTTCCGATAGCCGCTTCGTGTATTATCGCCGCATCGAGGTGCTTTGCGTTGATCTCCGGTATCGATCGCACCTGCGCGCTGTCCATGATTATCGAGTCGCACTGTATGTGCGCATTGCATTTGTTGTTGCCGACTGCTGCCGGATGGAAGACCTGGCTCGAGTTTTCTTTCGCTACCGATCTTGACACGATCTGCGCCGAGCTGCCTTCTCCGTTGAGTCTTATCTCCATATTCGACTCCGCATCCTGATCGCCGTGAGTCATCAGCTTTTCTACTACGAAAAGTTTCGTGTTTCTGCCCATGTCGACCTGAGTTTCTCGCTTAGTCGAGTCCACGCCTTTTATCTGGGATGTATCCAGCGTGAAAATGCTGCCCTCGTCCATCGTGATCTTCGTCACGGGATTAAGGATCCTCGCCCCGCTGCCGTCGCCTTCACCGTAATGGTTCTCACGATAAGTGACATTTGCACCTTTTCCTACGAAAAACGAGTGTACACCATCGTGCTGACTGTCGGCATGTCCGTCATTGTGGATCCCGCAGCCTGCGATTATCACGACATTTGCTCCGTCTGCAACGTGGAAGTCATTGTATACCTTGTCTGTAAAGCCTGTAGCATCGAGGACTACAGGGATATGGACTTCCTCTCCGTCCGTATCGCCGTCGATGTAGATATCAATCCCCGGCTTGTCCTGCTTTTTCACGATCTTTATATGCTCGCTGTCTCCATGACATAGCGCAGCTCCGTTATGCCTGAGATTGAAAGCTCCTTCCTGTTTAAAACCTGCTTCATCTATATATTTTAGTATCGCCTGTGTTACTTTATCAAGTTCTGCCAATTTCGCACCCTCCTAAATCTCTTCCAGTCTCTTGAGATACGCACAGCATGACGGACCTTCCTGCACGAGCTGCGGGAGTATATCCTCGCGCTTTCCTATGCCTGCAACTCTGCCGTCTTCTATCACCATGACTCTGTCTGCCATCTGCATTATCCTTTCCTGATGTGAGATCAGGATGAGGCTCTGGTTCTTGTCTTTCTTGATTTCTTCGAACTGCTGTATCAGCATGGAAAAACTCCACAGGTCTATGCCTGCTTCAGGTTCGTCGAAAATACAGAGTTTGTGCGGTTTCGCAAGCACTGTCGCTATCTCCAGACGCTTCATCTCGCCTCCGGAAAGAGTGTTGTCTACTTCTCTTTTCACGTATTCCTGAGCACACAGTCCGACCTTGCTCAGAAGCGAGCAGCACTCGGATTCACTCTTTTCTTCGCCTGCTGCCAGGGAGATCAGTCTGTCGACCGTCATGCCCTTGAATCTCGGCGGCTGCTGGAATGCGAATCCGATCCCGGCTTCAGCTCTTTCATCTATATCGTATCCTGTTATGTCGGTGCCGTCCAGCGTGATCTTTCCCGCCGTCGCTTTCTCGATGCCCATGATGACCTTCGCCAGTGTGGACTTGCCTCCGCCGTTAGGACCTGTGATGACGAGCATCTCGCCACTTTTTACATCAAAGCTGACATCCGACAGTATATTTCTCTCTGCACCTTTTTCATTTACAGAGAATGACAGATTTTCTACTTTAAACATTTACTGTTCCTTTCATTTATTTGTCGACTGAAAGTCGACATCAAGGTTACACCCTTGCGGTGCTTCATTTATTTATCGGTCGAAGACCGACAGCTAGGTTACACCCCTGCGGTGTCGCATATTAAATCGCATACCTAACTATTATAAGCCGTAAACAAAAAAATATCAATCAGAACTGTATGTACACCGCAAACAGCGTGCCAGGTGCGCTTTGCATATGCAAAAAAGAGACTGTAGCATTAATGCTTTACGATCATAAATCGTTAACGCTACAGTCCTGAAAAGATCTTAGACGGTGAGTGCCGGCGGGCGTTACCGGCTAGATTGGAGGCAGCTGTTGTGTAAGATTTCTCTACTTTGAAAATTATTGCACAACCGACCTCTCGTCTGTGCATTTTTCCGTGAATTCTTTTTTCTATTACACAGGAATATGGATGATTTTTACATGAAAATCGCATTTTCATGCGATTTCAGTACATTTTAGACGATTTCACATAAAACCATGTGTAATATTTTTTTGAAGGATATCATTTCTGCACATATTTGAGCGGGGTTGTGCAATAATTTTTACGATAGATAAAATATTACACAAATATCATCCGGAACAGACTCTGATCATAGATCGTCAATGCGACAGCCCCATGCATTCCTTAAAACTTCGCTTACTTCATCTGCCCGTATATCCTGCTTACTTCCTGCACGTACATTATGCCGTTGCGCGGAGCATCCAGGTCGATATGCGAATTTACAGCATCGATGACCGCATCCGTCTTGTCTTTTTCCACGATGATCAGCAGCAGCTCTTTCTCAGGCTCGATCTCCAGACTGAAAAGTCTGCTGGTCTCGCTCTGGCCTGCGCCTCGCGCGCTTACTATAGTGCCGCTGTATGCTCCTGCACTCTGCGCCGCAGCAAGCATTTCCTCAGCCACACCTTTATTGACTATGATATTTATCGCATCGTACATGAATATCACCTTCTCTTTCTCTATTATATGATGTTTGTCGCCGCCGTCACCGATGAACCTTGCTACCGGAACGCTGTATGTCACACCGTCACCCGTCATTTCAAACTGCAGCAGTTTGCTTACCATACGCATCAGCCGGTGTGCGAGCTTCTGCTCTGTAACTATCACTAGCACTTCTTTATCAACATGATCCATCTTGAACAGGTGCTTCCAGAATCCTCTGGCAGTCTGCCGGCCATAAAATATCGTTCCTCCGGAAACTCCGCGTTTTCTTGCAAAGTGCAGTATACGGCTCGCCATACCTTTGTACACGACGAAATACACGCATTCGTATCTGCTGACCGGCACTTTTCGCTCCGCATGCTCTTCGCCTGCAGACTTTATCTTGAAGAGCAGTCCGAGGACCTGCAGCGCGATTATCGGCGTCAGTGCGACCATGGAAATCACACCAAACCCTTCGACCAGTACGTCTGCCCCCTCTATCGACTCTGCCGCTCCCTGCGTGAATGTCAGTATGAAGGTTGCAGTCATCGGGCCCGAAGCGACGCCTCCGGAATCGAAGGCGATGCCGACGAACAGCTTCGGCACGAAATACATCAGCGCCAGAGCCACTGCATATCCCGGAAGCAAATAATGCCAGAGCTGCAGCTCCGGTATCAGTATCCTGATAATCGAAAGAGCTACCGCACAGCCGACTCCTATGGAAAGTGCACCGAGCACGTACGAGCGCTTTACATATCCTGAAGTGACGTTTTCTATCTGATGCGTCAGCACGTGTACTGCAGGCTCCGCCAGTATCGTCACGAGGCCTATCACAAATCCTATGAGGACAAGCAGCCATCCCCCGTGATCTTCTGCCAGCTTATGGCCTATGAATCGTCCCGCATCGAGGAATCCGGCGTTCACGCCTGTCAGGAACAGCGTCAGCCCTGCCCAGTTGTAGAACAGCCCTGTACAGATGCGTCCGAGCTCTTTGGCTTCTACTCTGATCGATATAAAATTGCAAATCAGAAAAATCAGCATTATAGGCAGCACTGCCATCGCAGATTCCAGTGCAAGCTCACCGATCTCGTTGAGAAAAGGCGCCAGCACGGATGACGAACTTCCGTCGATTATCTCTACAGAACCCTGTATCTCATCCATGTCGAATATGATGCTCATAGCCATTACAGAAATGATAGCTCCCGTTGAAGCTACGGCAACGAGGCCGAAGCTATCTTTCTCTGATGACTTTGAGTCTCTTCTCATCGCAGAAACGCCTATCGCCAGTGCCATTATGAACGGCACAGTCATCGCTCCCGTTGTCGCGCCTGATGCATCGAACGATATCGCCAGGAATTCCTCCGATGTAAAGATCGCCATCACGAATATCACCAGGTACAGCACGGCCAGCAGTTTGTAAAGCGGGAACGCTTTCACGATCCTTCCGAGTCCTATGCTCAGAAGCACCGCGATACCTATGGATACGACCACTACTATGCTGAATTTCGTGATGGTGCCACCGGTTACAGATTCGACCTGAGACGCCAGTATGTGCAGATCCGGTTCTGCGACAGAAATAAAAAATCCCAATGCAAGACCGGCGATCATTACGATTGAAAATTTATTGCTCCGTGTGATCATCGATCCCATCAGGTTCCCTATAGGCGTGACTCCCAGATCCACACCCAGCAAAAATACAGATAATCCTGCGATTATCAGAACTGCGCCCAGTAGAAAGCGCACTGTCATGCTTCCCGACATCGGGGTGAGTGTGAAGCTGAGGATCAGTACAATAACAGTTATCGGTACTACCGATACAAAAACTTCTCTTATTTTGTCCATAAATACAGTCAAGTGCATTCCGCCTTTCCAAAAATCATGTCAGTGCTACCGTGTTATTATCAAAAATCTGATTTTGTGTGTGTTTCATAATAACACAATTTTTAGATAATAGCAACTTAATTATTATTTTTCAACCACAAAATGTTTTTTAATCGACTTTTCTGATTATTGATTTTTATTAACATCTATATAGTACTGTTAAATGCGATATGCTGCCGTTTCCTGGTTCTTTTTTCTGTTTTCTTTTTTCTGGTTTCTATCTTAACGGCATGCAAAGCCCGCCGCCCATGCGCATATACGTGCCTCCTTCTCTTCGGTATGAACAGAACAGCTCCGGTTCGCAGCAGGTGCAGTGCTCACTGACTTTTATCTGCTCTGCCGGGATGCCTGCGAGTTCCAGCTGCCTGCGGCTGATGCCTTTGATATCTATGTGGCATTTTTCGTTTTTGAGGTCTTCAGGTGCCCTGGAGATGAATTCGTGTGCAAAGTCCCAGTTTTCTGCAAAGGCCTCAGCTACTTCCATACCGGCTTCAAAGCAGCACAGGCTTATCCCCGGGCTGATGTAAATCTGCAGTTCTTCTGCATCGCAGCCGTATTCAGTCTGCATCTTTTCGATCATTTCCACGGCGATCCCTGCGCATGTTCCGCGCCACCCCGCATGCGAAAGACCGATAGCTTCTTTCACCGGATCATAGCAGAAAACTGCCGGACAGTCCGCATGGACAGTTGTCAGCAGGACATTTTTGATATCGGTGACAGCGCCGTCGGTATCCGGGATGATGATCGATGCGTCGACTGCCGATTCAACATCTTCCTGACGTATCACTGCAACGTGCTTCTTATGGATCTGTTTTGGAAAAACGCGCACTGCGTTTTCCACGCCAAGCTGCCTGAAGATTTCCTGATTATCGTAAGGCGAACCTTCGACTGCCCCGCTTTTCAATGAAAAAAAGCCGGTGACATCAGGGAATCCCTCAAACACCGGCAGATAATCCTTTTTAGCTCCCGCCTGTCCACTCATATAAGTTCCTCCATCAGAGCTTCGCAGCCCTGTATCACGTCATCGTACGTCTCGTCAAAGTTGCCCGTATACCATGGATCCGCAATGCTGCGATCAGCCCCGGCGTGCTCCAGCAGTCTGGTGATCTTGTGCTCCGGATCACCGCCGCAGATCCGCTCGATGTTGCGGACATTGGCATCATCCATGCCTATTATATAGTCGAATTTTTCATAGTCCTTCTTCGTCATCTGGCGCGCATGCCTGCGCTCGAACGGTATCCCGTTCTCCCGCAGCTTCTCCTTCGTTCCCGGATGCGTATCATTGCCGATCTCCTCCCGGCTGGTCGCTGCCGATTCTATGTAAAACTCATTTTCATGCCCTGCCCGGCGCACCATGTCCCTGAACACGAACTCAGCCATGGTCGAACGGCAGATATTGCCGTGGCATATGAACAGTACTTTTAACATATCTTCCAAACTCCTTCTAAATGCTCGTTTTCATTGATTTTTCAACGTTTCTTTGATTTGTCGATTTCTATGTAACTTCTTATTTCTTCCCGTTTTTTCTTATATTTTTCGGTTTGTTTGTGGAAAAATTGTGGAAAACCCGCGGGGTTTGCCACAAGGCAATCTGCCATGGACTTTAGGTCACTTTGCCGTTCATGCCGTCATTCGAACACGCCGAAACCGTTAAAATCACACGTTCTCGGGATTTCATCTATAAATTTATCATTTTCTCTATAGTTCATTATATTTCACACCCGATGATTTTGTAAAGAAAGATGTTGTGACAAAAAGCAGTAAAATCACCCTGTTTTAAGGTGATTTTACCACACGATTTTATTTCACTAATCTTAAAAATTCATTTACAGTATCTTCATATGCGATATGCGTATATGTGTTCATCGTCACAGTTATATCCGAATGTCCCATGATATACTGCAATTTCTTGGGGTTCATTCCCGCTCCTGCCATTTTGGAACAGAATGTATGCCTGCAGACATGAGGTGTAATCTTCGGAAGCTGTAATTTATACTTCTTATTATACTTTTCTCTGATATGCTGCATATACTTTTCCCAATGTAGGGCAACCATAGGCTTACCATCTTTATCAAGAAAAAGAAACCCTCCATAGCCATCAATCATCATCTCTACTTTTGGCTTTTTGCGTTCTGAAATGACATTGCGAAAACACGCTGCCAAAGTATCACTCATTGGAATATAGCGTCTGCCACTTTTCGTTTTAGGTTCCTGTACAATATATTCCATGCGATTCGTCCTCTGCAGCTGCTTATTCACATCGATTCTCCGGTTACGAAAATCAATATCCGAAATCGTCAATCCACATAGTTCAGAAATCCTAAGACCTGTATTGAACAAAATATAAATCCCATCATAATACTTTGAAAAGTGATCGTCTTCCTGTATAAATTTCAAATACCTTCTCTCATCAGCTCTACTTATTGACTCTCTTGTAACACTGTCATTATATATCACCGTTTTCAGCTCAAAATCAAATGGGTTTTTGATCAGTATATCGTCCTCTACTGCCATTTTAAAGGCAGGCCTCACAACACCTCGTATGCTGTGTATCGAACTATAACTCTTTCCCTGCTTCTGTTGAAGATCGATCAGCCATTTCTTTGCATCCGAAATTTTGACTTTGTGTATTGGTCTCATCCCAAAGGGATCTTTTTTCAAATGGTTGATCACCGTCTGATATCCAGTCCTAGTCGTTGGCCTGACTCCGATTTTCAGTGATGTATATCTCTCCACTAAATCCAGCACAGTGAATCCACCTCCATCACTCATCATTCCAACCATCAAGTATTTTTGAATTTCTTTTTCCTTTTCTCTTAAAGAAAGTTCTTTTATGTTTCCATCAATGTACGGATCCGTTCTCACAAGACGAGTACTACAGACTTCTTTATATTTGCCATCTACATCTTTATATTTGAACCGATATCTTCCATCGGGCCTCTGAGATTCTCCATGTCGCAGGATCCTATTCTTACTATCTCTTCTTTTCTGACTCATTATGAATTTCACCTTCTTTTATATCACTACAGCACGCTGGATTCATCAAGGAAGTTCTCAAAGCGCATTCGCTTGAGAAGATAGCGATTCCCATTCATAATAACGAATTCACCATCGATATGTTCCTCTATGATCATTCTCAACTTATTTTCTCCAATATGGTAATATTCTGCTGCTTCTGTCACCGTCAGCAAATATCTCTGCCACACCGGGATATGATTTGTTTCTCTGCGTTCCATGAAATGCACCTCAATTCTACCTTTGATTTTTTCGAAAAGCCATTGTGCAAACTCTACTGAAAAAAGTAATTTGCACACTTGAATTCTATTTTTTTCTATGTCTTCGCTGAGAAAAAGTGTTATCATCTTTCTCGCTGTTTCTAAGAGCCCTTGTCACTCTTTTCATCGTCTGATGGTCCAGTGTGCACCGGTACTCAAGCAACTGTGATTTTGATATGGTCTTTCGCTGCTCAGCTTCCACCATCGACTGCTTCGGCAATCCTTTCATCATCGGAAGCACCACATGGGTCTCATCGTCCGGACGTTTCAGCTTGCTGGTCACGATCGCCACCAGCACTGTAGTCGATGTACGATTGAGACGATCACACTGTGTTATGAGGACAGGCCTGCGCCCTGCCTGCACGCTTCCTTTTTCCGTCTCCGGAAGATCTGCGTAATAAATCTCTCCTCTTCTTACTTTTCTGTCTGTCATAATGCCGCCTCCTATACGAATCTAAGCAGTATCCGTCTTGACTCTTGTATCTTTTCATACACAGCATCCATATCCATACCCAGATGCTGACTGACTTCATATACGGTCATGTTCTCGAAAACAAGATCCTCGATTATAAACAGCATCTGTCTGTCAAGATGCCTTAGTCCTTCCTGCAGGAATCCATCTCCGATGCAGCCTGTCCATGTATGCCCATCTCCCCGCTAATATGCTTTCCTCACATCTTCTGTGTTCAGAAGAAGATCTATCATCCTTCCGAAATCTTCTTCTATGATGGTATCTACGATATCCTTTTTCATGTCCTCCTCGCTTTCCGCGGATACACTGTTTCCCGGATCAGGACTATGCAAAGCGAATATGTATACGGCAGCACGCTTTATAAACTCCGTACACTGTACGAATGTTTTGTCCGGCATGCTGCCATTTTTTATCCGATCTGCATTTGTCCACGACACCCCCGATCCGGGAAACGATCAGGCGACAGCGGGCAAAGCTGTCTCACGGGTATCCTGCCCCTCTGTGGTTCTCACAGAGCCGCCCTCATTGCGTGATCCTGCTTCCCTGCAGGGCTGTGACTGGACGGGAGTATCATTATCCTCTCCGGTGATCATCGCACATTGCAGCTGCCATCTGCCTTTTGAAACGAGACATTCGCAGTAAGGCACCACGCACTTGCGTGCTGTGCCTCTTGCATAAGACCTGCACACCAGATCAAAGATCTGGGCCAGGGCTTTATCGCTCGCTCCGAAGAGGTCATGGCGCATCGTTTCACATGCTCACTGTTTTCACAGTCCGAAAAGAAAGTACCTGATGAATGTGTATCCACTTGTCAAAATCCACGAGAGAAAAATATCTCCTCTCACTTATCGGAGATTCACATGCCGGAATATAACCCCTTTTACAAAAACTTTTTTAATTTTTTTCTGATCTTTTTCAGACGGTTGCTTATAGCAGGCTGCGATACCCCCTCTCTTGCCGCATATTCTGAAACGGTGATCGGATCCGGACCATACAGCATCAGTACAAGTTCTTTCTGTTTTTCACTTAGAGAATCCATGGCTTTCCTTGCTGCCTCTGCTTCCCGCATATTTCTTTCTTTTTCTTTCTGATACAGCTCGTCCGTTTCCGGATCCGCAAAAGAGTTCCAGTCCCCATGATCGCAGTCTGTATCAAGATGCCTTTCGTTATATCTGATCCTGCGTGCCTGGTTTTCTTCGAGCCTTTTGCTTTCTGTGATATAAACAGACACTTCTGTCCCTTCTTCCAGTTCTATAGTCACTGTATCTCCTGTTGCAAAGTTATATGTGACAGTTGTATTCTTTCTGCCTTCCGCTGTTTCCCGAGTATTTTCTTTCCTGCTGCATGCTGCCGATACAGCGACCATATTCTTGTGCAGTTCATATATCCTGTTTCTCATCTGAGTCCTCCTGATTTTGAAAAATGTAGCTTTAGCGTTCTTTCAAAATCA
>CAKQIZ010000003.1 GCA_934247125.1 uncultured Clostridia bacterium | reverse complement strand
ATCAGACTCGCTGTCATGGGCAGGAGCCAGTCGCCTGATATCTGGGAGATCCAGCAGATACTCGGCGAAGACAGGACGAGAGAAAGAATCGGTATGCTGATAAAATAGCCCGCTTCACCGGATATCACCGAATACGATCATAAGAGCATCATGCTCGTTGCATCAGAAAAAAATGGCGGTAAAACATATTCTGTGTTTACCGTCATTTTCTTATTTTTCGGCAAGACCCTGAGAACAAAACGAGTCTCACCTGCACAGTATTTTGTACATTCTCATGCACACCGGATTATACGGCCTCAGCTCT
This sequence comes from uncultured Clostridia bacterium, assembly GCA_934247125.1. Taxonomy (GTDB): domain Bacteria; phylum Bacillota; class Clostridia; order Peptostreptococcales; family Anaerovoracaceae; genus Lentihominibacter. Next base: position 58,088 of record CAKQIZ010000003.1, on the reverse strand, counting down.
ATCGCTTTCCTGAAAGCAGCTGCAGCCTTTACTGCATCGCCCTCAAACGCTTTACATATGCCTGTCCCGTAATATGCTTTATAGCATGCACCGCAGCTTTTTTCATAGCACGGTGCGGCATCTGCCGCTTTCCTCAGCGCAGAATACGCATCCGGTGTATTCCCCGAGAAAAACGAAAATATCGCATACTGATACAGCTGATCCGGTCTTGAAAGTTTCTCCATAGAATCATATTTCTGCAAAAATACCTCCATGCCTTTTGCGGCCCACTCGGCCGCATTTTTCTGCTTCCCACAGAGAGCCTGGCACAGTGTCATCCACTCGTAATTATCGGTATCAAGAGGCTCTTTTCTCATCAGTTTTTTGAAAAGGCGCGACGCCCCTCGATATTTTCCTTCCAGCATATAGATCTGTGCGCAGAGCTTTTCTCCATCGTACGAAGCGATCATTTCCGCCGTATGGCACGCCTTCATCATCTTGCCCGACTGCAGCGCCAGTTTTGCAGTCAGATAGTTGTACGAATCGTCAAGAAGCCCCAGACCGTTCGCATCCTTGTACAGTTTCAGCGTGCTTTCCGCTTCACTGAAAAATCCGTTGTTCATCTGTATTTCAAACAGCAGAAGTATCCATTCGGGATTCCTTCCTCCTGTAGATATCGCAGACTTCAGCAGCGAGCAGGCCTCCTCTGCCTCTCCCTGTTTGCACATGCACACTGCCATCTCGCGATAGCAAGGCACCGTTTTATTATCTCTGTCACGAAGCTGTTTTCTGTATATCTCCATCGCTTTATCATAATCGCAGTTTTTCAATGCATACCTGCTGCACAGCTCATATGTGTCCCGCTCATCTCCGCCGCGCCGTACAAACTCCGCTATATCCGCAGCAAAAGCTTCATCCATATCGAGCTCGAGTTCGCAGTTGGCCCTGACCATATAATAATCGGCGTCCTGCGTGTTCACTATCGCTTCATTGCAGTATCCGAGAACTTTTCTCCAGTTGTCGTCATTCATCCCGTGTTCTATCAGCTTGGCGATCGCTATTTCATTATACGGATCACAGTCATGCGCCTTTTCAAAACAGCCTCTCGCCTTCTCGGGCTGAAAATCCGAATCTTCATGAAGAGAGCCGAGCATGATCCACAGATCCGCATATTCAGGAACATATTCGAGACATTTTTTGATCTCTCCGATCATACCTATGACTGTAGCATTCAGTTCTACTTTCATTATCAGGTATCTTTCACATACCTGTCCCAGGAACTTCCTGTCCTGTTTCTCGATCTTTTCCGCATCGATTATCGAATAGTAGATATCCTTCGCAGTCCTGAAATCACCCTGCATCTCGGCAGCCTGCCCTTTGAGAAACCTTATATACTTCTCATCTGTCGAGCCTTCCAGCAATTCTATCTCATGTTTCAGATCATCTATCTCCCCGCTGTCTACCGACGCCTGAGCCATATAGTATACAGCCTGATAAAAAGCATCTCCGTTTTTGAATGCGCTTTCGAACATCATGTGAGCGATCTGCGGCTTTTCACTTTTGAGCATGCACTTCCCCAGTTCAAATGCAAATGCAGGGTTTTCCGGGAAACTGAACCTCAATGAACGGTATATTTTTATCGCCTGATCCATACGCCCCGTGACCGCACACATTTCAGCATATCTGATCACATTATCGGTGTCGTTATCCGTTTTGGCACAGAGATTTTCCATGATCTCATATGCGTCCTTTGTCTTTCGCTGACTGAACAGCAGCTCAGCCTTCAGTCGCCTGATCATGTCAAAATCTCCGCTGCTCATCTTTATCTTCCCTGAGTAGCAGTCATCGACGATCCGTTCAGCACTTGGGAAATTCCCGGACCTGACATAAGACTCCGCTTCATTTATCCACCAGAAAGCACTGTCAAAACCGCGCTCTCTGCACTTGATACATAAAGCTGCAGCATTTACATAGTCTTCTGCCAGCATCAGGTATCTGCACAGCAGTCTGCAGCCTTCTTCGGAAAGCTCCTGCAGAGGAGTATTCGCAGTCAAACGTTCACATATCTCCTCCAGCAGCTTCTTTTCCAGATTCAGCACCATGTAGCCATATCCCTGCTTTTTGACTGTCTCCAGAAAATCCAGAGCTTCCTGTATCTTTCCGGCATGATACTTCGCAAGATAAACAGCGACGGTAAGATCCCTGTCACGATATGGCTCGTCACGCTCTACTGCAGCTTTGAACTGCAGTTCCGCGTCCTCATAATACCCGATATCCATCATGATATATCCCGCAAGTGAAAACCTCGATGTGCATTCTTCAACCTCCATCAGTACAGCCAGCGCATTGCCGTATTCTCCGCATGCCTGATAATACGTGCTTTCCGCAAGGGCGATGTACTGATGCTCCAGGCCAAAGGATTTCAACGCATCCAGCTTCACTTTATAGTCATCCGGTTCTTCGGAATCGACCGCAAAGAAGTCCTCGAATGCATTTAAAAAGGCATCGTAATCCACATCCTCCTTCAATTCGCCGAACAGCCTGTAAGGCGGAAGCTCTTCCCTGCCCAGCATGCCTTTCCTGTAATAGTCAAACGCCCATAATCCGAACTTTTCCACGATCATATCTTCCGACTCGACAAAATGAAATGTGTCTTCCAGCATCTTTACCGTTTTCTGCGAGATATGGCCGTAGTTCAACATATAGCTGAGCACCTCACTCCTTATCTCATCAAACAGAGCCTTGTCTGCCATTTCCGGCCGTCTCAGGAAATAGATCCATTCATCCGGGTCATTACGCCTCTTAAACGAACGATATATCTCAAACAGATGATCCATCCATTCCAGCTTGTATTCTATATTTCCTATCGCATTTGCTGTTCCATTCATGTTAGATTCCCTCTCACGATTTTCTTTTACATTAGACTCTCTGCCACGACGGGTGCGCTATTTCCAGAACCAGTGCGGCAGTATCATCGCGTCCGGCTTATTGTTCGGCAAAACTATCATCGGATATGTCACCTGCGGCATCAGGATCCCATACGGCAAATGGTCTCTGTTCACTACCACACTGGTAAAAAATATCTCTCTGTTATCCATCACATTCCTCGGCAGCTTGTACGAATAAGTTATCGAATATTCATCGGCAAGAAGATCTGCAAGCTTCTGTATGCTCGGTATGAATCCTTCTCTCCCTTTTATCGAAAACAACTGACTTGCAAGCGAGATGAGTTCTTGAGGGTTTTTTATAAAAAACGAATCCATCGTGTATATGAAATTCGCCGGTGAGTCGATTTTTCCGCGCTGAAACAGCAGTTCATTAGCCTGCACTATCGCTCCTATCGCTATTCGGCCTTCAGTATAAAAGCGTTTCTGAAGCTCTATGTCAAACATGGGAAGAAATTCGCTGGGTTCTTCTGCATAGTTCCCGTATTCATCGAATTCCGGAATCGCCCAGTCCGGACACTTTAAAAAGTTATTCGGATCCAGGCTCTTTGTTTTTTCGAAACACTCTTTCGTATCGGTGTAGCTGTATTTTTTTATTTTGGGTTTTCGTTTGAACAGCGCCATATCCTATTCCTTTCTCCACTCTGGTATGTATTACTGAATTTTTCGGTAATTATAACATATATTCTGTCGCTGCACAGTATTTTTATATTTTCTTGAAAAAAAACTTCACTGAAAATCGTTTTTTTCCGATTTGACAGTGAAGTTCTGATCCATATCGATAAACTGTCTATTTGACCCTTTTATGTTACAGCCTGCTAAAATGTATTTATTTTTTGGAGCAGATCATCTCTGAGACCTACAGCTGCCAGCTGTCGAGATACTCTTTCTGCTCGTCTGTAAGGCTGTCGATCTCTATGCCCCATGCTTCGAGTCGCTTTCTGGCGATCACATCGTCGATCTCGTCCGATACGTCGATGACTTTGTTCCCGAGCTGTCTGTAGTTGTCTTTTATGTACATCGCTGACATCGCCTGTACTGCAAAGCTCAGATCCATGATCTCTGCAGGATGTCCGTCTGCCGCCGCGATGTTCACGAGTTTTCCTTCGCCGATGACGTTGATGATCTTTCCGTTTTCGAGAGTATATCCGGTGATGTTGTTTCTCATCTCCTCTGACTTCACAGCTGCCGCCTCAAGGCCTGCCATATCGATCTCGACATTGAAATGACCTGCGTTCGTCAGGATGGCTCTGTCTTTCATCTTCATCATATGCGGCACCGTGATCGTGTGCTTGCATCCTGTTGCCGTCACGAAAATGTCTCCCAGCGGCGCAGCCTTGTCCATCGTCATCACGTCATAGCCGTCCATCTTTGCCTCCATGGCCTTTACCGGATCGATCTCGGTAACGATGACCTTTGCACCGAGCGCTGCAGCTCTCATCGCTATACCTCTGCTGCACCATCCATAGCCTACTACGACAACTGTCTTCGACGCTATGATCAGGTTCGTGTTTCTCATGATGCTGTCCCATACTGACTGGCCCGTGCCGTATCTGTTATCGAACAGATGCTTGCATTTTGCATCGTTCACCGCTACCATAGGGAACCTGAGAACGCCTTCCCTTTCCATAGCCTTGAGTCTGATAACACCTGTCGTCGTCTCTTCACAGCCGCCATAGACTTCTTCCATCAGATCCGGTCTCTTATTGTGGAGCATCTCCACCAGATCGCCGCCGTCATCTATTATGATATTAGGCTTGTGCTCCAGGCACATCTCTATATGCTTCATGTATTCTTCGTCTGTAGCACCGTGATATGCAAAGACCTGCAGTCCCCTGTCTGCAAGCGCTGCAGCAACGTCATCCTGGGTCGACAGGCTGTTGCTTCCTGTCACAGACATCTTTGCACCTCCTGCGGCAAGTACCAGGCAGAGATATGCCGTCTTCGCTTCCAGATGCACTGAAAGGCTTATCTTCAGCCCCTCAAACGGTCTGTCTCTCTTAAAATCCTCTTCCAGCGCAGAAAGCAGCGGCATGTTGTTCTTTACCCATTCTATCTTTCTGTGTCCTGACGGTGCCAGGGAAATATCCCTTACATCATAGTTATTCATTGCTAACTCCTCTCGAAAAAAATTTATTTCCTTTTATTTTATCAGCGCGGGCGGTGCTTATTAAACACCGCCTGCGCATATCATCTGTTAGTTATTATCCGGCTTGTTGCCCGGCGCTTATTCAACTGTTACTGATTTTGCCAGATTCTTCGGCTTGTCGATATTGCAGTCTCTTTCCTTTGCAACATAATAAGCAAATATCTGAAGCGGTATGACTGCCAGCACCGGCGAGACCTCATCTATGCAGTACGGCACATATATGACTTCATCTGCGACTGATTCTATCTCATTTCTGCCTTCCTTTGCAACTCCGATGACTCTTGCACCTCTGGCCTTGATCTCTTCTACATTGGATACCATCTTTTCATACAGGAAATCCTGTGTCGCAAGTGCGAATACCAGCGTGTCAGCCTCCATCAGTGCGATCGTTCCGTGCTTCAGTTCACCTGCTGCTATCGCGAACGAATTAATGTATGATATCTCCTTAAGCTTGAGCGATCCTTCATACGATACACCCGAATCGAGACCTCTTCCGATGAAGAAGACCTGTTCCTTGCTGTAATACTTCTTTGCCAGTGCCGCTATCGCTTCCTCCTGTCCGAGCAGAGCTTCTACCTTGTCCGGCAGCAGCTTGAGCTCTCCGAGCACTTTGTCATAGTAGTCATTTTCAATAGTGCCCTTCGTGCTTCCCATGTAGAGACCTATCAGGTACATGCATATGAGCTGTGTCGTATATGCCTTTGTAGAAGCCACCGCGATCTCCGGACCTGCCCATGTATAGAACACATCGTCAGATTCTCTCGCTACCGAGCTGCCAACTACATTCACTACAGAAAGGACTCTTGCGCCTTTCCTTTTGGCTTCTCTGAGTGCTGCGAGCGTGTCGAGCGTCTCACCTGACTGACTTATAGCGATGAACAGCGTGTTTTCGTCAACGAACGGATCTCTGTATCTGAACTCGGATGCCACATCGACTTCAACCGGCACTCTTGCCATCTTCTCTATTACCATCTTTCCGACAAGGCCTGCATGGTAAGCTGTACCGCACGCTACGATATAGACTTTGTTGAAATTCTCTATATCTTCTTTTGTCATCGAGATGCCGTCGAGGTTGATGCTGCCGTCATCGTTCAGCCTTCTGTTAAGCGTCTCGAATATTCCTTTAGGCTGCTCATGGATCTCCTTGAGCATGAAATGCTCGTATCCTTCCTTTTCTGCTGCATCTGCATCCCATGTCACATGGAAAACATCTCTCTTTACCTTCTGTCCCTTTTCATTGTAGATAGCGATATCGTCCTTCGTCAGGACTACGGTCTCGTTGTTCTCGATCAGATACACTTCTCTTACGTACTTCAGGAGCGCCGGGATATCTGATGCTATGAAGTTGAATCCCTTGCCTATTCCTGCAACGAGCGGCGCATCTTTTCTTACTGCCACGATCTTATCAGGCTCTGCCGCAGCTATGGTACAGATCGCATATGCGCCTCTCATCTCTGCAACAGCCTTGTTCACAGCTTCATGAAGATCGCCGTCATAGAACACACCTATCAGGTGAGCTATAACTTCTGAATCGGTCTCTGATTTGAAATGGACTCCTTTTTCGTTTATCAGCCATTCCTTGAGCTCCTGATAATTCTCGATTATACCGTTATGTACTATCGCGATGCTGTTGTCTTCATTGCCATGAGGATGTGCATTGAGATCCGACGGCACCCCGTGTGTCGCCCATCTCGTATGGCCTATACCCACTGAGCTGTCAAACTCAGGATCACCTATTATTTTCTCGAGATTCTTTATCTCGCCTACATGCTTTCTTATCTCTATCTTCCCGTTTATCGGAAGTGCTATGCCTGCCGAATCATATCCCCGGTATTCAAGTCTTTTAAGACCGTCTATTATCTTCTCCTTCGCGTGGTCTGTTCCCACGTAACCAACTATTCCACACATTTATTCCTTCTCCTCCTATCCGAACCTCTTGGTAAGTATATCAGCCAGACTCTCAGCCAGCTGCGTGATATGCTCTACGTCCTGCCCTTCAAGCATGACTCTTACGAGCGGTTCTGTTCCGGAAGGTCTTATCAGCAGTCTCCCGGATCCTTCTATTTCTTTTTCGACTTTTGCTACAGCTTCTTTTACCTCGCTGTCATCCATGAATATCGATTTGTTTTCGTTTTTAACTCTTGCATTCCTGAGCACCTGAGGGAATATCTCTATCTCATCTGAAAGCTCAGAAGCCTTTTTACCTGACAGCAGTACAGCCTGCAGCAGCTGCAGTGATGAAAGTATTCCGTCTCCCGTCGTCGTATGGTTCAGGAAAATTATATGTCCCGACTGTTCTCCGCCGATCCTGCTGCCTGTCTTAAGCATGCTCTCCAGCACATAGCGGTCGCCTACTCCAGTGACTTCCACGCTGCATCCCATGCTGTTTATGTATTTATGGAATCCTATATTGCTCATAACAGTTGCCGTCACGATATCGCCCGCCAGCTGTTTTCTTTCCTTCATCATCTTTGCACATATGCATATGAGCTTGTCGCCGTCTATGATCCTGCCCTTTTCATCGACAGCGATCAGTCTGTCTGCGTCTCCGTCATATGCAAGCCCCATAAACGCTCCCTGCTTTACCACTTCCTCCTGAAGCTTTTCAGGATGTGTCGATCCGCAGCCGTCATTGATATTGACGCCATTCGGCTCATTTCCTATAACCGTTATATCAGCACCCAGATCTGAATATACCTTCTCTGCAACACTGTATGCCGCACCGTTTGCACAGTCCAGCACGAGCTTTATCCCCTTTATATCTGTATCTATCGTGGATTTCAGGAATTTCGCATATTTTTCTTCAGCATCATCGTCAGCTTCGAGACATCTTCCCAGCATATCACCTGTGATATGACTGTTCACATCGATATCGCGCAGGATTATATCCTCGATCTCGTTTTCTATGCTGTCATCAAGCTTGAATCCTTCTCCGTTGAAAAATTTGATCCCGTTGTATTCAAAAGGATTGTGCGAAGCCGAGATCACGACGCCTGCATCAGCCTGATAGATTTTTACCAGATGTGCGATCGCCGGCGTCGGAAGGACTCCGACCTTTATAACATTGCCGCCTACTGCCAGGATACCCGCACTGAGTGCATCCTCAAGCATATCACCTGAAAGTCTCGTATCCTTGCCTATTATAACTACCGGGCGTTCCTTCTCCCTGCTGAGCACATATGCCCCTGCTTTACCGAGTTTAAACGCCAGCTCAGGAGTAAGTTCTGAGTTGGCAACTCCTCTGACTCCATCCGTTCCAAACAATCTTCCCATGTTCTTCTCCTCATTTCACTTCAGTTTTCCTGCTCAGTCCGAGCTCGTTTTAAGCTTGATCTTCGCTGTCGCAGGTTCCTCACTGTTATATAGATATACGCCTTCCGGCAAGTCAAAATTCAGCTTGATCTTATGAGTCTCAGTATCACTTATTCCTGTCATGTCAGCTGTGGCTTTTATGCTGTCTACATAATCCAGCACCTCTGCAGGTGCAGCTATCTTTATCTGGCTGTCAGCACTGATGCTGTCCGCTTCATATCCATCTTCAATATTTTCCGCAGAAACCTCAAGTGCAACTGTCTTTACCGTAAGGATACTTACTTCCGCTGTCACACTGTTGTCCTGGACCGATACTCCCGCAACAGCATTTCCCTTCTCGTCTACAGCTGTTAATGACGCATATTCCCAGCTGCGGTGTTCTTCTGACATATCTGCCACAGAAACTGTTCCCCTGACCTCCGAGACCTTGTCTATGAGGCTCGATGCACCTGATACGGTCACTGTTTCCGGCATGAACGAAATCACCCATGGTACTTTCGACTTGCTGCCGGTCCTGCCTTCAAAGCTTATGGAAACCGGCTTCTCTGCCTCCTCTATCGCCTCTACTTCAAACGTCAGATATTCATCTGACACGTTTTCTATGCTTATCCCGTCCGGAGTATTTATCTCCACTTCCACGGTATTCTTGCCTTCCTTGCATGACGATACGTCCACGTATGCTGACAAACCGTTTTTCTTGACATCATTTACAAGTGAACGCTTTCCCTTTATCTTGGCAGAGATCTGCATATTTTCATTTTCTATCGGTGCAAGACCCTCCTCCGCCAGCACATCGGAATTCGTAAAGCTGACAGTGATGTCGCTTACAACAGATGTTTTAGCCGGATCCACTTCTCCCATAACATACATCCACAGCAGAACTGCGACCACAAGGGAAAATATCCTTAAAAAGGTTTTGTTATTTAGCATTGTTCTTCCCCCTGATCTTGTTGAAAAACCTAGGTATCACAGCCATCGTGCCAGTTATCTCTCCTGTATTGAGATACATGTTGAGCAGTGTTTTCTCAACAGTTTTGATATCGAGAAATCTCGAAAGCTGCCCTTCGCTTGCCATCGAAATGATCCCGGTCTCCTCAGACACTATGATCGTCAGCGCATCGGAGTTTTCCGTGATCCCGATACCTGCTCGGTGTCTTGTACCCAGTTCCTTGCTTATCGTATTGTTTCTGGTCAGAGGCAGAACACAGCCGGCTGCATACACACGACCGTCACGTATTATCACCGCTCCGTCATGCATAGGCGCTCCCTCGTAAAATATATTGCCAAGAAGCTGCTCCGATATCTCCGCATCAACTATAGTCCCGCTCTCCATTATGTCCGAAAGAGACGTTTCCTTTTCAAAAACAATAAGTGCACCTACTCTGTCCCTGGAGAAGGTCTCAACAGCCTTCACGATATGTGAAGTTATCTGCTTGCCTCGTTCCTTATCCATTTCACGAAGAGGTGCTTTAACTATCTTGCTCCTTCCCATATACTCCAGCGCGCGTCTGAGCTCAGGCTGAAACACTACAAGTATCGCAACCGCACCCAGCGCCACAGTTCCCTTGAGGAGCCAGTTTATCGTATGCAAATTCAGCAGTCCCGAAAGGAATGTCGCTATAACCAGCAAAACTACACCCTTCATGAGCTGCTCCGCTCTGGTCTGCTTTATCAGACCAAGTAATTTATATATAACGAAGGCCACTATAAGGATATCTATGACATCGTTTATTCCGACCCCGTAAAAAACATTCTCAAAAAATTTCTGCATTATCATGCTCCCTTTTCCCGTCTAAATAACCACCTCTATTTTACAAAATATAGTAGAACTTTTCAATAGAAATGCCCATAAAACACTAAGACTTCACATATATCTCACATACATTGCGTGCTCTGTATCTTTGCACAAAAAACGGAGCTGCCGCCCCGCTCTGTGAAGCCTTTCCCGGCATACAGGCGGAGCGACAGCTCCTGCGATCTTTATATATCAAAGACAGTGTTTATCTGCCTCTTTGGATCCTTTAAGATCAGTATACAGTCTCCAGAACTCCGTAATCATTGTCATTTCTTCTGTATACGACGTTCACAGTATCAGTCTCGATGTTGACGAACACGAAGAAATTATGAGCCAGCAGCTCCATCTGCACAACAGCCTCATCGACTGTCATCGGCGTCAGCTCGAACTTCTTTTTCTTCACAACATGGAATTCTTCAGGTTCTTCGACATCCGGAAGCTCTGCAAAAGTGAACTCCTTATGACCCTTGTACTTCTTCTGCAGTTTGCCCTTGAATCTCGACATCTGGCTTGAAAGCTTGTCGATCACACGATCCACAGCATCATAAGGGTCATTAGCTTTTACTTCAGCCCTGAAAATAGTCCCCTTTGCATTTATGGTAGCTTCAACTTTATAATTGCCCTTTTCTTTTATAACCATTATATTGCCGGTGATTTCATTTGAAAAATACTTGTTGAGTTTCTCAAATTTCTTCTCCACAGTTTCCTTGAGTTTGTCACTTGGTGTGTAATTTTTACCGTTTATAACTGTCTTCATAATAGCAACCTCCTTTTTTCAGCTGTCACTTTGATGCTTTTCTTGATTATAGCACATCTGCCGATGAGTGGAACAGTTTTTTTGCATCGTTCACAGAAAAATCTGAAACTCTTTATATTCGCGCAGTCATATAAAACGCATACAAAAAACAGTGCACATATATGGCTCAGCTGACCTGGTCTTTGCCCCCACACCTGCCTTTACCTGAGTTTCTCAGAGGACTTACTTCTAAACTACGCCATGATCACTGCCGCCTTGCGGATCAGCTTACGTGGGACCTTTCGCCCGTAGCTGGCCTGGCCTTTCAACCACAGACCTGAGCCATATATATGCACTGTCATTATCGATTTTATCAGGTTGTTTACACACTTGCCTCCTGTATGATGCCTGACAGCTTCACAACTATACGCCATATACTGAAGCCGTATACTCGATATGCAAAGCCGCACATGTCAGGACATCGAAGGCTTCCTGTTGCCGCCCGAGGCCAGAGTCAGAAGCGATACTTCCGAAACGCCCGCTGCTGCAAGCGCCCTGCTGCAGGAGTCTGCCGTGATGCCTGTCGTATATATATCGTCTATCAGCAATACTCTTTTCCCTGCCATCTCCGCTCTTTTTCCGTCAGCCACAGCAAATGCATCCGCAAGCTTCGCCTCGCGTTCTGCCGGCGCAAGCCCCCTCAGCGGAGGTGTATCCTTCTTTCTTATCAGGACTCTGTCATCGGCAGGTACGCCCCAGCGCTCAGAAAGACGCTTCGCAAGCAGTGCCGACTGATTGTATCCGCGCGTTTTCATACGACTGCGGCTTACCGGTACAGGTATTATAACATCAGGTCGTATATCTTCACAAGAAATTCTGTCATAAAGTATGTCGCCTAATTTCCCTGCAAGGTATCGTCTGTTGTTGTACTTGAAATCAAACAGCAGTTCGCGTTCATGCATACCGTATGTAAAGCAGCTGTACCCTTTATGAAAATCATGCGCATACGTCATGCAGTCATAACACAGGCTGCCTCTGTACGTTTCAGGCAGGGCCTTGCCGCACTTTTCGCATGTGCGGCTGCCGATCCAGTGTATCTCCCGGATACATTTATCGCACAGCGAATACGGCCTCGTACTGTCTATCAGACTTCCGCAGCATATGCAGTATATGTTCGACGGAAACACCGCTTCCATCACTTCATTTTTTATTTTCTCCAATCCCGTTTTTAACCCTGTTTTCAATCTCTACTCCATTTCCATGATGCGTTTCAGGCGTACCCCCAGTCCTGAAAACCGCTCATTTATCCTGTCATTGTCGACCATCGCATCGAGTTTATTCTCTGAACCTACGAGCACCACCGCGCGTTTTCCCCTCGTCACGCCGGTATACAGCAGATTCCTCGTCGCAAGCACCGGCGGGAACCAGCTCACCGGCATTATCACGATCGGGAATTCGCTGCCCTGGCTCTTGTGCACCGTGATAGCATATGCAAGTTCGAGCTCATCGAGCTGATTGAAATTATATGTCACATATCTGACATCGCCGTACACGACTGTGACCTCGTTGAATTCCCTGTCCACGCGATGGATCACGCCGACGTCTCCGTTGAATACGCCTTCTCCTTCTGCAAAGTCCTCAAGGTTCTTCCACGTCATCTGGTAATTATTCTTTATCTGCATTACCTTGTCGCCTTCACGGAAAATGCGGTCTCCGAACTGCTTTTCTTCAAGCTCTGCGCCTGGCGGATTCAATACTTCCTGCAGTTCTCTGTTCAGATTGATGCTTCCCAGCAGCCCTTTCCTTACCGGTGTCAGCACCTGTATATCGGCAGTAGGCGATATATCACTGTAATATTTAGGCAGCCGCTTCAGGCATAGAGTTTTTATCGTCTCCAGCATCTCCTTTTCCGCCGAACGCCTCAGCAGAAAAAAGTCCTTGCCTTTTGCATTGCAGTCCGGATACTCACCGTGGTTTATCCTGTGCGCATTGACGACGATCATGCTTTCCTTCGCCTGCCTGAATATCTCCGTAAGCTTAGTGCTGTATATGTATTCGCTGCTGATCATGTCGCGCAGCACATTGCCTGCTCCGACCGACGGCAGCTGATCCGCATCGCCGACTATCACGAGTCTCGTCCCCGGTCTTATCGCACTGACCAGACCGTTCATCAGTATCAGATCTATCATCGACGCTTCATCGACTATCACAGCATCGTAATCCAGCGGATCCTCTTTCGTCTTTCCGAAGCGCATCATGTTTTCGCTTTCTGAAAAATAGTATTCCAGCAAACGATGTATAGTCGACGCGTAATGTCCCGATGTCTCGGTTATACGCTTTGCCGCTCTGCCCGTAGGCGCCGCGATCGCAGTCTTCAGACCGCTTTCCTCGAGTATGTTGATTATCGTGTTTATTATCGTCGTCTTTCCCGTTCCCGGTCCGCCTGTGATGATCGAAACTCCCATCTGCAGCGACGTCTTCACCGCATGCTTCTGATTTTCCGAAAGATATATCCCGGTCGCGTTCTCTGTCCTGCTTATCAGGCTGTCTATGGCGCCTGCGACCGGTTTGAGCGGTGCATCGTTTATTGCCGAAAGGCATTTGCACACATTCTGCTCAGCCATATAATACGCCGCCAGAAAGACCGCATTGCGCCCGTCAAGTTTCTCGATATATATGTCGCCCTCGAAGGCCATATCTATAAGCTGTTCCTCGATCATTTCGATAGGCAGTTCCAGAAGCTGCCCTGCCTTTTCGCACAGCATGCCCTGCGGCAGGAACGTGTTGCCCTCGCCCGCAAAATATGAGAGCGTGAATTTGACGCCGCTCTTTATCCTGAATTCATCGTCTTTCGCCACGCCCATGCGGTCTGCTATCTTATCCGCTTTTTTGAACCCGACGCCGAAAATATCCTCGACCAGCCTGTATGGATTTTCTTCGACCGCTTCGACAGTCCCTGACCCGTAGACACGGTACAGCTTCATCGCATACTCGGCATTTATGCCGAACTGCTGCAGATACAGCACTATGCCTGCGAATTCCCTGTGCTTTCCAAATGCCAGCGAAATGCGCTCAGCCGTCTTTTTCCCTATCCCCGGGACATCTGTCAGGCGATGAGGTTCTTCCTCGATCACCCTGAGCGTATCGGTGCCGAAAACCGAAACTATCGCAGCCGCAGTCTTGCGTCCTATGCCTTTCATCGCTTCTGATGCCAGAAATTCTCTGATGCCGTCTTCAGTTGAGGGCATCACTTCCTCAAAGCTTTTTATCGAGAACTGCTCGCCGTATACAGGGTGTGTAGTGAACTCTCCCTGCAGGATGTAGCTTCTGCCCGCAGCTACCGCAGGCAGGTTCCCGACCGCTGTGAATGCATCAGTTTCGGTTTCGAATACCGCGACCGTATATCCGTTCTCTCTGTTATGAAAAATTATCTCAGCTATCGTTCCCTGCTTTTCTTCCAACATATGTCCGACCAGTTCCTACCACTCTGTCGCTCTGTACACATTCCTGTTGTCCAGCGTCCATACTCTGTCGCTGAAACATCCCGGCTCAGTCTTTTCAACTGCTTCCTGCATGTCGAACATCTTGGCGTCCACCATGTCGAGATAGTGCAGCATTTCCGCTTCAGGGAAAAGCGGCTTCTTAGGGCTTCCGAATTCCGGCTCGTAATGATGTGACAGTATCATGTGCTCCAGCATCACGGCCTTTTCCCTCGGGATATCGAGCTCTGCCGCCAGCCTGTCGATGGTCCTCACGCCCTGCACCAGATGTCCCAGCATCTTTCCTTCAAAAGAATAGCCTGTCGATATGCCGAGTTCGTTGGAATCGATCTCGTTTATCTTCTCCATGTCATGCAGGATCACACCCGTCATCACGAGTTCACGATTCAGGTTCGTGTAAACCTCACACGCTCTCTCTGCCATCATCAGCATCCTCTTGACGTGGTAGAGCAGTCCCGCCATCTCCGCGTGATGGTTTTTCTGTGCTGCCGGATAGTACATGAGCTTTTCTTTATTGTCAGTAAGCTGCTTCACGCATATGTTCCTGAGATCTTTGTCTTCAAAAGCCGCAGCTCTGCTGTATATATAGTCGTACATCTCCGCCGCATCTTCCGGTGCCGCCTTTATGTAGTCCATCATCACTATGCCGTCTTCTGCCGACGTATGTCTGATGCGGCTGACTCTCAGCTGCTTCATACCGTTCCATTCAGTGACCAGCGCTTTGACTTTGATAACGCTGCCCTCTTTGATTTTCTGCAGTCCCGGCATCTCTTCATCTGCGATATCCCACTTCTTCGCGGAGATCTCGCCTGTCTTGTCTGCCAGCAGCAGGTCAAGGTATGCCTTTTTGTTCGAGCCGACCTTCACTGCCACAGTCTTCACGATGAAGTATGACATGAATTCCTGACCTGTTTTCAAATCTGCAATGTATGTATCTTTCATTCTGTTTTTACCTCGTATCCTTAATATCTGCCTTTTATTATATCATGTTATACTGTGGATTTCTGCTGAAAATTCTGCAGGGAGATATTATGCAGAAAAAACTGTCGTTTCTGTTTTAGTACAAAATAATAAAAGCAACCGGTTTGAGTATAAAAAATCTTCTGCAAAGCTCCTGTAGTACTCCTGTACATGGTTTATTGCCGTCATTTTATGAGCATTTGAAGCGATCATAGTGATAAAAACGGCAATATTGCTTTTTCTTTTATACTCTTATCGGAATAAATTTCTGTTCCTTACTAAACTCCTGCTCCGGGCATCGATTTTTTCTGCAAAGCAAGGTGCACCTTCACGCTCTGCTTTGGACTCTGATTCAATCACTTATCATCCCTCGTCTCCGGGCGCGCTATTGAAAAAGGAGCCGGCGCTCCGGCTTCATGCCGGAGCATCAGCTCCTGATTTGTTCGTTCTGATCCCCGCTCGAGTGTCCCCGTCTCTGCGCCGTAAGGCACCACGCGCTGAAGCGCTGTGCCTCTGGCGGGGGACCTACCGGCGACTCACTTCGCTCGTCGGGTTAGGTCTCCCTAAAACTCTGCAGTCTTTGGGGTTCTCGGGAATGGGAGCACGTCTCTGATGTTGCTCATTCCTGTTATATACATGATGATCCGTTCGAAGCCGAGGCCGTAGCCTGAGTGTTTCACGCCGCCGTATTTGCGGAGGTCCATGTACCACCAGTAATCTTCCTCGGTCATTCCCGTCTCTTCTATTCTTGCCTTCAGCACATCGTAGCGTTCTTCTCTCTGGCTTCCGCCGATGATCTCGCCCACGCCCGGAACGAGCAGGTCACATGCCGCAACTGTCTTGTCGTCATCGTTCAGGCGCATGTAGAATGCCTTGATCTCTTTCGGATAGTCGGTAACGAATACCGGCTTCTTGTATATCTTCTCAGTGATGTATCTCTCATGCTCTGTCTGCAGATCGATGCCCCACTCTACAGGGTACTGGAATTTTTCGCCTGATTTCTTTAGCAGCTCCACTGCCTCAGTGTAAGTGATCCTCGCAAAATCCGAGTTCACGATGTTGTTCAGTCTCTCTATCAGTCCCTTGTCTATGAACTTGCTGAAGAATTCCATCTCTTCCGGAGCATTCTCCATCACGTAGTTTATGATGTACTTTATCATAGCCTCTGCCATATCCATGTTGTCGTTGAGATCGGCAAACGCCATTTCAGGCTCTATCATCCAGAACTCCGAAGCATGTCTTGCAGTGTTCGAGTTTTCCGCTCTGAATGTAGGTCCGAAAGTATATACATTCCTGAATGCAAGTGCGAAAGTTTCAGCCTCGAGCTGTCCGCTTACAGTCAGACCCGCCTCTTTTCCGAAGAAGTCCTCGCTGTAGTCGACACTGCCTTCTGCATCCTTTGGCAGATCATTCAGATCGAGCGTAGTCACCTTGAACATCTCGCCTGCGCCCTCGCAGTCGCTCGCAGTGATTATAGGAGTGTGCACATATACGAAATTCTTGTCCTGGAAGAACTTGTGGATAGCATACGCCACCATAGATCTCACCCTGAATACTGCTGAGAAAGTATTGCTTCTCGGTCTGAGATGCGCGATCTCTCTCAGGAACTCCATGCTGTGACGCTTCTTCTGCAGAGGGTAGTCCGCATCCGACCCCGCCTCTATCACGATTTCTCTCGCCTTGATCTCAAACGGCTGCTTTGCATCAGGCGTGAGCACGAAAGTACCCGTTACCTTCAGAGCTGCCGCGATCGGAGCCTTTGCTATATCTTCAAAATTGTCAAGGAATTCAGCCTCATAAACGACCTGCACCGACTTGAAAAAAGTTCCGTCGTTCAGTTCTATGAATCCGAATTTATTAGAGCCTCTGTTCGTTCTTACCCAGCCGCGCACAGTTATCTCACTGTCCGCATGAAGCAGACTTTCTCTGTACAGGCTTTTTATTTCAACGTCTTTCATCTGTTTTCTCCCATTGGTAAAATAGTATTGCTAGTATTGCGATTTTACAAAAGTAATGGCATGCCGGGTATCCCGAAAACAGATACCTGGCTGCCATCATCGATTCCTTGTATTTGCAGTTAGCAGATCCTTGTTCCTTCAGGAACGATATCGTCAACGAATATCACCTGGCATCCGCATGCATTGTTCGTGCCGGCAAGAAGCATGCCCTCGCTCGTCACACCTGTCAGTCTTGCAGGCTGCAGATTTGCAACGACGATGATCTTCTTTCCTTCGAGTTCTTCCGGCTTGTAATCGTTCTTGATGCTCGAAACGATGACCCTCTCCTTCAGTCCGTCGAACAGCGTCAGCTTGTAGTTGCTATGCGCCTTTCTGATCTCCTGGCACTTCACTATCCTGCAGACTCTGAGGTCCATTGCAAAGAACTGGTCAACTGTGATCTCAGGTTCAACAATCGGCTTCACCTCGTCCGGCTCGCCGTAAATCTTTTCTTCCTTCTCCGGTTCCTTCTCAGCCTCGAGCGCAGCCTTTTCAAGCGCCTCCTCCTCTTCAGTCTTAGGGAAGCTGAAGTCGAGCAGATGCATGAATCTTTCTCTGTCTATCGCATAGAGGAACAGGTAAAGTCTAGGTCCTCTCTCCTTGCCTATCAGCAGCTTGTAGACGATCTTAAAGAACTGTCCCTGGATCTTTTTCAGATTCTCTATGTCCGCACCGTAAACTTCCTTCGGTATGTCGTAAAGCTTGGTGTTCAGGGAATCCAGAGTGTATCCGCCCGCTTTTATGAAATCATAAAGGAGCGCGATCTCTTTCTTCTCGTCATCTGTGAGTGTATTGTAAAGATCCCAGTCTCTCCAGCCGCGCAGCTTGTTCGCAGTTTCAGGAGCACACTGATACAGCCAGTACTTGGCCAGCTCCAGTCTCGTGTCGAAGTCTTCATACTTGTACGGCGTCCCGATCTTTTCGAATACCGTTTCCATCATCGGCACGTTGAAGTCAACGATCGATCCAAGCTGGACAAGCAGATTCATCGGCACTGTCTTGATCTTCCTGCCCTCGATCAGACTGTATTCCATGACGGATGCATTGTGCTCATTCGCCTTGCCTTCGATGTACTCATTGTACATCTTGTCGAATTCGAAATACTGACGGAGTATGCCCTCGTCAAAGCAGAAGTCGAATGCTTTCTTCGGCTCTGTCTTCGAATAGAGCCACAGTATGATCTCCGGCTCGTATATCTTCAGCAGTGTCTCCGGCGTCAGATTCAGACCTGACGAACCCGACATCTTCCCTGTCGATCCCTTGATGCCTATGAACTCATAGCCCTGGAACATAGGCGGTTCATATCCGAAGATCTTCCTGCTGATCACGCTGCTCGTCTCGTAGCTTCCGCCGGGGCTCGCATGATCCTTGCCGCCCGGTTCGAAGTCGACGCCTTCATATCTCCAGCGCATAGGCCAGTCTATCTTCCATGCGAGCTTGCAGTTGAAGTCTTTTGTTAAATCGAACGTTCCCTTGTGCCCGCACTCGCATTCGTATTCAACTATAGTGCAGTCATCGGAGACCGATAAGATCCTGGTAGTGTCTCTGCCGCACTCAGGACAGAATATGCTCACAGGAAAATACGAATCTCTTTCCCCTTCCTGTGCATCCTGCGTACGGAAACTGTCGAGGATATCGAATATCTCTTTTCTCTTCCTGACCGCCTCGATGATATCATCCTTGTACTTTCCCGATGTATACATATCAGTCTGATATCTGTAGTCCATATCGATACCGAACTTCTTGATAGATTCCATGAACTCGGCTTCAAAATACTTGGCATAATTTGCATGTTCTGTATCGAACGGATTAGGTACCGACGTATAAGGAAGTCCTATATACTTCTCGAACTCGTTATCAGGATCCACAGCCTTGACATTCACAGGTACCTTTCTGAATCTGTCATACTCATCCCATGAAAACAGAAGGCGCGCCTTCTTTCCTTTTTTCTGCAATGCTTTAGCAACAAACAAACTCGTTGCTATATCTCTGAAATTTCCGATATGGATAGAGCCTGACGGGCTGATGCCTGCCGCACATACGTACTCTTCCTTGTCCGGATTTCTTTTAATTATCCTGTCTGCTATTCTTTCCGCCCAATGCAATCAAAACACCTCTTTTCAAAAATTACTGCATACTATGCCTTTATTATATCTACTACTTCATAGTTTATGATTCCGTCGGGAACCTCTACCGCCACCTTGTCGCCCTTCTTGTGACCTATCAGCGCATGTCCTACTGATGATTCATTAGAGATCTTTCCTTCAAACGGATCTGCTTCTGTAGCTCCCACTATCGAAAATTCCTCTTCCACTCCGAGATCGAGATCTTTTACAAGAACCTTGAGGCCTACATTCACGACATCGCCCTTTACATCTTCATCCTGAACGATCCTTGCTTTTCTGATCATCGTTTCCAGCTTGTGGATACGTTCCTCGAGCTCAGCCTGTTCGTTCTTGGCAGAATCATACTCTGCGTTTTCCGATATGTCTCCATATGAAATCGCTTCTTTTATTCGTTCTGCGACTTCGGCTCTTTTTACGGATACGAGTTCCTCATGTTCGGCAACTATCTTGTCATATCCTTCTTTCGTTAATACAATCTCCTCATTCATGTTCTCTGTCATGTTGGCAAATCTCCTTTCGACCTGTTGTCGTATCAAAATATTATACTGTAAATGCAGGTGCTTGTCAATTGCAGCAGCGCTCCGAAATCATTGACAATACACAGTTGCAGTGGTATTGTAGAGGTGCTTATAGTAGTATATACAGGAGGTCAGCAATTATGAAAATAAGCGGAGCTATTTTTGACATGGACGGCACGCTCCTGAACTCCACCGAAATGTGGAGAGGCGCTGCCGGCAGATATATAACATCACTCAGAAAAACACCCGAACCGGATCTTGGAGAAAAGACAAAGGATATGACTCTTCCCGAACTCTGCAGCTATCTCAAGAGCGAATACGCGATAGCGACGACCGAGGAAAAGATCGCCAAAGGTTTCAACACGATACTGCGCGAGGATTATCTCGCAGAGGTCGACATAAAACCGTACGTTCCGATCATCCTCGAGAGATTCAAGCAGAAAGGCGTAGCGATGTGCGTGGCTACTTCCACGGACAAATCTATCGCAGACGAGATACTCGCAAGACTCGGCATCCGCGACTACTTCTCGAGCATCGTAACATGGAAAGACGCAGGCTGCGGCAAGGTCGATCCTGAAGTCTTCAAGTACGCTCAGAGCGTTATCGGCACGCCGGCCGAAGAGACCATCGTCCTCGAAGACGGACTTCTCGCCGTCAAAGGCGCGAAAGAAGCCGGATTCTACGTTATCGCTGTCGCCGACGACAACGAAAAGGAAAACAGAGCCAAGATACAGAAAGCTGCGGACAGATTCATAGAGAGCTTCGAAGAACTTCTCTAGCAGTATGCAAAGTCCTGCAGGTCGCAGTGCAAAAGGCTCTCGCAGCAGTATGCATAACATTCATGAGCGCTGCAGACATCAGACACATAATACCGTTCACACCAGCAGAAAACGGCTGACAGGAGATCGAGCTCTCCGGCGTCAGCCGTTTTTGATTCTGTATCGTATTCTTTTTCATGCCGCCCGCAGGTGTCAGGCAGCATGTGCCGAATTTGCAGCCGCCGTTTTTACACGATCTGACCTGTCTATCCGGCAGCCGGTTCTGTCCACCGGCGCAGCTTTATATGTACACCTTCTCGATATTGGGAGAATTCGTGAGATAAACGAGATTCGCATAGCTCGGTAAAAACTCAACTATATCTCCGACCTTTATCTCACGCTGCGCATCTTCTATATCAAGTATCGTATGGTCGCTCGACGCTCCCAGCACCTCGATACCCGGTTCCTTCATATCAAGCTTTTCAGGGAACGCATAATCGACTTTTCCGAGCGCTATAAGAGCGCGCTTTCTCGTGCCTCTATCCTCATATTCAGGCTTGTTGCCGAACGAATCGAACATTATCTCTCCCACAGGATATGACGGTTTGTCTTTCACCTCTATCACCTCGGCTCTGAGCGTGAACACATCCCTGTTCAGAAAACTCATGTCATAGCCCCACAGATCTTCCAGATCCTTCGCAAGCAGTATTCCCTCACCTACGCGCAGCATGTTTATGCGCCCGGGTAGATCACCGTCCATTATCCTCGGCAGTGTACTCGTCGCTCCGCCTGAAATGAACTCCAGCTCTCTGTTTATCTTTTCTTCGATCATTTCGGCGCACTCGATCAGCTCCCGCAGCTTTTCCGGCGTCGCAGCAACAGATCCATAGCATCCCAGATTCGTGCCCATGCCCGCAAGGTGAAGATTATGCAGATCATTTTCCACCATAAGCGCTGCGTCCAGCAGTTCATCCTTGTCCCAGAATCCTTCTCTGAGATCTCCCAGATCGACCATCAGCAATACCTGATGCACCCTGTCCTGAAGTCCAGCCTGGCGATCAAGTTCTCTCAGGACATCGATTTCACTGTTGAGACTCATATCCGTTATCCTGACCACATCTGCGGCTTCACTCAGCATCGGTATCCTTATCAGCATCAGAGGGGTCTGCATGCCAAACGACTTGAGCGGCTCCAGCTGTTCCAGTCTCGACGACGCCACGAACCTGCAGCCTGCTCTTTCAAACTGCGCGGCACATTCGGGAAGTCCTGTACAGCCTTTTATCACACCTGCGACCTCAACGCCGCAGTCACTGCATTTCTGCACCACACGTGCCACGTTCTGTCTGAGCTTGTTCAAATCGATTATCAGTTCCGGATATCTGCTGTGCATATTCATTGCGAACCCCCTTTGCATCCCTGTATCATCAGTCTTCGTCTCGTACAGCTGCCCCTGTTCTGCGGATCTTCCTGGTCGAGGTCTTCTCGAATTCCTCGTCTCTGAGCTTGAACCGCTTCACACGCTTGTACGCAGGCATTTTTTCATTTATTTCTTCTATCGAGTCCTTTATCGCCGCCATAAGTTCATCCCCGGAAATATCTCCCAGCTCTTTCTTTATGTTCTCACATGACGGGAAGATCTCAGCTTTGACCACGATATCATCGTTCTTCTTGTCTACAGCGCCGTATACGATTACTTCCTCTATGAACGGCTGCTCCAGAAGCAGGTATTCGATCTCCTCCGGGAAGATATTCTTGCCGTTCTTGGTGACGATGACATTCTTTTTCCTTCCGCATATATAGAGGAATCCTTCATCGTCGAACCTGCCGTAGTCACCCGTGTACAGCCACCCGTCGCGCAGCACTTCCGCAGTCGCCTCAGGATCGTTGTAGTACCCTATCATCACCGAAGGGCCTTTACATATGATCTCACCGACGCCGTCCGCATCCGGATCGATTATCTTCACATCAGTGCCCGGCATAGGCTTGCCGACTGATTCTGCCTTGCTGTAATAGTCTCTGTTCACCGCTATGATCGGAGCATTTTCCGTCATGCCGTATCCCTGTATCATAGGCAGTCCCATTGCTTCATAGTCTTTTATCACCTGCGGGTTTATCGCAGCTCCGCCGGATATAAAAAGCTCCATCCTGTTTCCCAGACTCGTATGTATCCGGGCAAATATTTTTCTCATAGCCTTCTGGTTGTTGAACAGCCTCGTCTTCTGTGCGAGCTGCATCATTTTCCTCATCTTGCCCGCAGCACCGGAAGATTCCGCCTGCTTCCAGACTTTTTTGTGCATACTTTCAAATACCACAGGAACTCCCAGCATAACTGTCGCTCCACACTCCTTGAGGTTCTGCTGTATATATCTCAGGCCTTCACAGATAGCGACGAACATTCCCTGATACAGCCCTGTGAACACATGGCAGGTGAGCTCATACGTGTGATGCATCGGCAGTACCGAAAGGCCTCCGCCCGGCTGCCTTATCTTAACGTATTTCGACATATTGTAAACGTTTGCCGAGATATTTTTGTGCGACAGCATCACACCCTTTGCCATTCCTGTCGTTCCCGAAGTGAACAGCAGGGTGCACATAGCTTCTCTGTCTATCACCGCATCGAGAAATTCCCTGTTGCCGTCCTCGATGAGAGCTGCACCTTTCCTGAGCAGTCTGTCCCAGCTCAGAACGCCGTCGCGATCCTCATCCGCATCTATATTTATCCTTACTTTTACGAGCCCGCCGGCGGCTTCAAGTGCCGCCATCGTCTTTTCCTCCATCTTCTGTGAAAAGATTATAGCGTCTACTTCCGATCGTTTTATCAGATTGCCGATCTCTATCTCCGTAAGTTCCTTGTCAAGAGGCACGACCACGCCTGTGCCATTAGTGACTGCCAGATATGAAACGACCCACTTGTAGCTGTTTTCGCCTATCACTGCGATCTTGCTGTCGCGAAGCCCCATGTCTGTCAGTGCCGTGCCCAGGCAGTCTATATCTTCCTTGAGCTGGATATACGATATCGGGCGGTATTCTCCTCCCGGCACATCCTTTACGAGAAACGCCGGATCATTGCCGTACATTTCAGCACTGGAATGTATCATATCTCTGAGATCGTTTATATATCTCATCCTGTACAACGTGTCTTTGTATTTTTTGCTATTCAATACCTATCACTCCTTGCTTCTGAGCCAGATATCCTTCCAGGATCTCTGCTGCATCCTGGACACATCCGTCGCAGCTTCGCAAAACCTTTTTGGTATCAACGCCTTTTATTTCTCTGCAAATGACAGACTGGTTCTTTGCCTTGAACTGCTCTGTCAGTGCTTTCATAGCCTTGTAGCTTTCTTTTTTTGATTTCGGAGCATCGAGCGCACCGTCCGATTCTATCATGCCTACAACTGCCGCCATTCCTGACACAGCACCGCATGTCCCCATCGTCCCCATGCCGAATCCGAATGCTTCCATCATTTCAAAAACTTCTTTCTCGTCCCTGCCGAGCTCCTCACAGAACGCGCATGCGACAGCCTGTGCACAGTTGTACTTTTTCTTATGGTTGGCAACTGCTCTCTCTGCAAACTTTCCCATTTTCTCTATTCCTTCCTGCCGTATTTTTCGGCCAGTATCCTGCCGACATACACGCCGCTCGCCGAGGCCTGTGAAAGAGAGTGGGTCACGCCTGACCCGTCACCCAGTGCATAAAGTCCCTGTACCGCCGTCTGCAAGTGTTCGTCGACTTCGATCTTTGAATTGTAGAATTTGACTTCAACACCGTACAGCAGTGTATCTTCATTTGCCGTTCCCGGTGCGATCTTGTCAAGTGCATATATCATTTCTATTATATTATCCAGCTGTCTCTTAGGTATTACTAGACTGAGGTCTCCCGG
Source organism: uncultured Clostridia bacterium (assembly GCA_934247125.1). Taxonomy (GTDB): domain Bacteria; phylum Bacillota; class Clostridia; order Peptostreptococcales; family Anaerovoracaceae; genus Lentihominibacter. Next base: position 33,432 of record CAKQIZ010000003.1, on the reverse strand, counting down.
CGTAGCCTGGAGTGTGGGCCTTGTGAAGCATTTTTCCATTCTTCTGGCACTGCTTCGTCTTCCCTTTACAAGATCTCCGAATCTCTGCAGCAGCACTCCGCCGCCCAGCATATTCGAAAGCCTTGCGATCGATTCACCATACTCGTTGCTGTCCTCAAACGGCTCAGTGAACTTGTTCGATACGAGAAGCGCGAAGTTCGTGTTCTCTGTGCGAAGCTCCGGATCCGCATAGCTGTGACCGTTTACAGTCACTATGCCATTCGTGTTCTCTGCAACGACTTCCCCATACGGGTTCATGCAGAAAGTCCTTACCATATCATTGTATTTATCAGTCTTGTACACGATCTTGCTTTCGTATACATCGTCTGTTATGTGCTTGAATATCTCTGCCGGCAGTTCGACTCTGACGCCTATGTCCACGCGGTTTTTCCTCTGCCTGATGCCGAATTTATCGCATATCTCTGCACTCCATTTCGATCCGGAACGGCCTGTAGCCATCACCAGATCTTTACATCTGTACTGTTCGCCTTTGTTCGTCGTAAGCAGGAAAGAGCCATCGTCCTCTATGTCTACATTTTCGATCGTCGTATAAAATTCAGTTTCTATCCTTTCTCTGCAGAAATCGAATATTTTGCCCAGTATCCTGACATTCCTGTCAGTTCCAAGATGTCTCACCTTCGCTTCAAGAAGATGCAGATTGTTTCTGAGTGCGACAGTCTTGAGCTCGGAGCTTGCCGTCGAGTAAAGTCTGGCATCTGCGCCGCCCATGCTGCAAAGCACCTCGTCCACGTATTCCATCAGTGCCATCGCCTTGTCTACGCCTACGTAATTGTGCAGATCACCGCCGAACTGTGTCGTTATGTTGTATTTGCCGTCCGAAAGAGTCCCCGCTCCTCCGTATCCGTTCATTATGTGGCACGGAGAACATTTGAGACAGTTCTTTGCACCTGCCTTGATAGGGCACTGGCGATCTTCAAGGACCGCACCTTTATCTATCATCAGTATCCTGGCATCAGTATTGAGTCTGGCCAGCTCATATGACATGAACACCCCGCTCGCACCGGCTCCTATTATAATAATGTCATAAGTTTTCATAAGTTCCTCCGTTTTTCAGACATAGTCAGCTTTTATTTTATACTACACAGCACAAAATTGCTATATATTTCGCTTTCTTATCATTGTATCTTCACAATACAGTCTGTTCCGTCACACACTAAAAACCGGCAAGCTTCTTAAATGACCCACTTGCCGGCCTATCGTCATATACACGTCATCACTAAGCTTCTTCTACTGCCAGTTTTTCGAATTCTGCAACGACCTTTTCGAATTCCTCATCATCCTTGATGTCTATCAGCTCATAGTCTTCTCCGTGTTCCTTATAGCCGTAGATATAGACATCTTCAGATCCGAGAGGATTGAGAGCTATATACTCTTTGCCCAGTGCGTCAAAAACACCGAGGATCCCACATTCTTCTGCAGTTTCATCATCGTATTCAAGTGTGATGATATCCTCTTCTTCGTATCCGTATAAATCTTTTTTATCAGCCATTTCTTTCCTCCGTACTCAGAATTTTTCTGTCCAATAGCATTACTATAACACCATGTTCTGTTTTTAGCAACAAAATCTTCTGTCTGAGGCAGCATCACATAAAATTCTGAAGCCGGCAGATGATTTTATCGCTCGACAAGCGAAAAACCGGAGCTTGCGTCCCGGCTTTTCATTTATGAATCACTTTATGAAGTTTGCAAGTTTTCTCTTATACTATACCATAAAAAATCCGCAGATAAGATATCCTATCGCTGCTACGGCTCCTGCGAGGAGACCTAACGGCATCTGAGTCCATGCATGCGCGAAGTTGTCGCAGCCTGTAGCGGATGAAGTTATTACAGTACAATCGGAGTAGAAGCAGCAGTGGCTTCCCAGTACTCCCGCCGAAACTACAGCTCCGCATCCGAGAGCAACAGGTATTCCTGTTCCCATGCAGATCGGTATTACTATCGGCAGTGCGATTATGTACATTCCCCAGTTAGTTCCTGTAAAGAACTCTGTTATTGCAAGAAGTATGAATATGATAACCGGAAGCATCTGCGGTGAAGCATATGCAACAGCAACGTCGATCACGAAACGGGTGAATCCTATCTGATCGTTTACTGCCGCGAAGATATATGCCAGAACCATCAGGCAGAGAGGAAGTATCATGTTCTTGAGCCCCTCAACGCTGTAGTCCCAGAATTCTTCTGCAGTTATCAGCTTCTGCCCTATGAAGAGAATGAAGCAGACAGCCATAGTAGCGATTACTCCGTACTGCATATCGAGGTCGAATAATATCGTAAAGAAAATCATGCTGAAAACAGGGATAACGAGATTGAGCAGTCTAGGCTTGCCTTTGATCTCGACCTCTCCTGCTCCCAGGTCGATCTTCTCTGATCCCGGAGGCGCCAGAGGTCCGCCTGACATCGCTCTCTCCTCAGCCTTCTTCATAGGTCCGAATACAGGAACTATATGCCAGATCACCAGTGGTACAAGTATTGCTGCAGCCCATGCATAGAAGCTGAACGGGATCGTGGTAACAAACGACTGGATCTCATGACCCTTTGTACCGTAACCATTACCGACCATGATACGTCCTGCGAATATAGCCCATGTGGTTATAGGAACCAACGCACAGAGAGGTGCAGCCGTTGAAGATGTAACATAACTGAGCATTTCACGTGACACCTTGTATTTGTCAGTCAGTTTCTTCATACAGGAACCGATCGTCATGGAGTTGAGATAGTCGTCGATAAAGATGATGCATCCCAGAACATATGTCCACGTCAATGCGGCTTCTCTTGATTTTGCTTTTTTTCCGGCCCATTCTCCAAATGCCTGTGCTCCTCCGCTTACTTCGATAAGCTTGATGATGGAACCCATGAGTCCGCAGACGATTATAAGCCATCCGGTGTCCTCATCCATCATAACTCCAGTTGCAGTTTCGCTTAAGTTTCCGATCAGGTTGCCTGTCGGAGCAGCAAGGATCAGTCCGACAATCGAGCCCAGTATCAGTCCCTCAAGAACTCGTTTTGTCGCAAAGATGTACACTACCAGGAACACCGCAGGTACACATGACCAGATACCTATGTTACCGCCGTCTTTTTCCAGATTTTCTACCGGTACCAAAGTGAACGCAATAGCATAAGAAACTGCAACAACTAATAGGATTACTATTATTGCGCGAATCGGATTGAAGTTTTTTACTTCATTTTGTAATTTCTCTGTCACTTTTTTCTCCTTTCATATAAATAGATTTAGTATGATTTATATAATTCCTCTGCCAAGTGTGCTATCACTGCTGTTTATTGGCAGAAAAAATAAAAAGACCACGCAAAATAATCTTGCATGGTCTTAAACAGCCAACAATATGTTTCCATCTAAGCGTACAAATTTAATGGTCACCACCCGATAAAAACAGTTCCCGATGCGCAGCACTCGCGTCGCTTCGGGCATCATCCATTTCGATCTATGGTAAATATCGATTTGTTTCTGTTCTTTCCGACATTTATGAACACTTCGTTCAGCGTAACCCTGCGGCCTGATATCCGCATAATCAGCTGACATAACTCATCACCTTCAACATGAAGAAACATCGTTAAGACATATCCATTATAGCAATATTTTGAAAATTGTCAAGCGGATTTTTCTCGCACACTGTCAATATTCGACTGTCAATATTCTGCAATCCGAAATCTGCAATATTATGCTTGACAAGTTACGATATGAAGCTGAAAATATTACGTATCATTCATGCCTGCTGACAGCAGGAAATAAATATAGGAAAGAGAGTGCTCAGATGCATAAAGAGATCAGCAGCTTTGACTTCGAAAACGGTCAGGACTTTTATATCAATGAAGTATACGGCGTTATCGTCATCGATATGTCGGGAAAGATCCGGTACATGAACAAGCAGTGCATGAAACTCATCGGATATACGGATCCTACATACCAGCAGGCAAAAGAGCTCTTCGGCAGGTCGGTCGATGATGTCTTCCCATACACGCATATGCTTGAGAACCTCGCACCCGATATAATAAAACCAAAGATCGTCTTTTACAAATCAAACTTCGGCATGGGCATTTCAATGAATGTGCCTCTGATTTACAACGGCGAGAAAATAGGTCTTATGGAATACGATCTGGTAAACGAAGAAAAAGTCTTCTTCGAGCTTACCGATGACTACAATGCATTTCTCAACGACCAGCTGAAACAACTGCAAAAAAAGATCATCAAGCTGGAACAGAGCAAATACACGATCGACAATATCATAGGCTCATCACCTCCTATGAACAAACTGCGCCAGCAGATCGCCACCGTTGCGAAATCAAATTCGACGGTGCTGATATCCGGCGAGACCGGCACCGGTAAAGAGCTTGTCGCGCATGCCATCCACAACCTGAGCAACAGAAAATTCAATCCGATGGTAAAGATAAACGCATCGGCATTCCCTGAAAACCTTGCGGAATCAGAACTTTTCGGATACAAAAAAGGGTCATTTACCGGAGCCAGCAAAGAAGGCAAAATAGGTAAATTCGAGTATGCCAACCACGGCACCCTTTTCATAGACGAGATACAGCAGATGCCTCTGAGCATACAGCCTAAATTTCTCCGCGTACTGCAGGAACACGAGGTCGAACCGATCGGCAGCAACGAATCCGTTCCCGTAGACGTCCGCGTCATAGTGGCATGCAACGAGGATATCCTTAAAATGGTCAAGGACAACCGTTTCAGACAGGACCTCTTTTACCGGCTCAACGTAATAAAGATAGAGATCCCTCCGCTTCGCGAACATCTCGATGACATAGATGAGCTCGTCGACCATTACATCTCTCAGCTGAACACCGAGCTGGGCTTCAAGATCAACGGCGTCGAACCTGCAGTGTTTGAAACCCTGAAACAGTACAGCTGGCCCGGCAATATAAGAGAACTCCGCAACGTGATCGAACGCGCGATGAATTTCGCTACAGGCGACAGGCTTACGCTGGACGATTTCGCATTTTTCACGATCTCGAAAAAGAATTCTCTGCCGGATTACAGTTCAAACGGCAACATCATCGAAGAGACCAAGCGCAAAGCCGAAAAAGAACTGATCGAAAACGTACTGCAGCATTTCGGCTACAACAAGACGCACGCTGCAAACTTCCTCAACATATCCAGACCGCTGCTCCACCAGAAGATGAAAAGGCTCGGCATCGCATCATCCCCGGCTTCTGATAAAAATCAGAAGCGTTAGAGATATGCGGCTCTGCAATTCATTTTTTGTTGTTTTGTAAGTTTGCACTTACACTGTAAGTTTTCACTTACACATGCTGACGATCATTGCAATCACTGATTTTTTCTGAAAATTCTTTCACAACTGTAAGCGCAAACTTACAGTTTTTTATTGACCAGAATTTCAAAACGGCTGTTTTTCAACGTTTTTGAGTTGGCACGATGCTTGCTCTATATATGGGCACCGGTAAAGCTTTACTTATAACTCGACATGGATATCCTTCACACAGGCGCTGCAACAAGCACTGTAAATCATATGGATATCGCGCATCTACAAGAAGTGAGGTGAATCAATGGAAGCAAATCTGATAATAAAGAGCAACTGCATATTCGACAGTATCAGCGATGATCCGTTCGAAGGATTCATAGCCGTAAAAGGCAACAGGATACTGGCAGTCGAAAAAGGCAGTGACTTTTCAAAATATATCGGAAATGATACGATAATCAAAGAATTCGGGGACAATACAGTAATGGCAGGATTCCACGACAGCCACACCCACCTGCTGATGGGAGGACTTTTCAAGACTTATGTGAATCTCGCCAAGGCAAAAAGCGAGGAAGAGGCTGCTCTGATGGTAAAAGAAGCAGTCGATAAAGATCCTGTAAAAGAAGGATGGATCCGAGGATTCTCCTGGTACCATGTATTCTGGGACAACAGGCAGCTGCCGACATGTGCATCGCTGGACAAATATTTTCCTGATCGCCCGGTATGTCTGGTACACGCTGAGGTCCACGGAGCATGGGTCAACAGTGCCGCACTGAAGATCATGGGCATCGACAAAAATACTCCGGACATGGAAAACGGCATGATCATACGCGACGAGGACGGCAATCCTACAGGAGTACTTCTCGAGGCCGCTGCAGGCCTTGCAACAAAATACGCATTTGATTTCACACCGGAAGAAGAAAAAGCTGTCATACATTCATTCATGGATGCCGCCAAAGAATTTGGCATAACGTCCATCAACGACGTTCAGCCTTACTACCACGGCAACATGGGCAGCATCGAAGTCTATCACCAGATGGACGCTGATAACGAACTCACACTGAGGATACATGCCGCGCCTGATCTCACAGGTGATCTGGACGCCGTAGTCGAAGATCGTAAAAAGTATTCATCGGAAAAACTCAGGATAGATCACGTAAAACAGTTCCTGGACGGAGTCATCACTACACATACCGCACTCGTCCTCGACGACTATGCTGATGAACCGGGCAACAAAGGTGAAGAACTCTGCGATCTCGACGCCATCAGAAAAGCAGTTCCTGAAGCTCACAAACGCGGACTTTCCGTAAAGCTTCACTCATGTGGAGACAGATCCGCCAGATATGCTCTCGATTATATAGAAGCAGCGATAAACAAATACGGAAAAAATGAATGCCGCCACGCTATCGAGCATCTCGAACTCGTTGATGACGCAGACTTCGACAGGATCAGAGATCTCGGCATAATACCATCGGTACAGCCTGAACACCTGGCTCTGACACAGACATTTGCCGCAAATCCTTATCCGGAAGTCCTCGGCAGGGAACGCGCAGACAAGACGTTCCCGTACAGGCGTCTTTACAAAGCTGCAGGCATTCTCGCGATAGGAAGCGACTGCCCTGTGGTTGACAATCATCCTTTCCTGGAGATATACAGAGCTGTAACGAGAGTTCACAATGACAATATGCCGGAAGGCGGATGGACTCCTTCTGAAAAGCTGACACTCAGCGAAGTGCTCAGGTTCTATACGTACGGCTCGGCATACGGCTCTCTCCGAGAGGATGAACTGGGAACGCTTTCTGCAGGAAAATTCGCTGATATCGCAGTCATAGACAAGGATCTGTTCAAGATCCCCGATGCTGAACTGATAGACAGAAAAGTGATAATGACCGTCATGGACGGCAACATCATATATGAGGCCTGATACGCATACCGCGTGTCCGGTCTCGTGTACATCACCCCCACCGCGGATGCGATCCGCATAAGCAATCATCACTGATTTTATTAAAAAGGAGAAAAAACATGTCAGAAAAAGAAAAAACAACAAATGTTGAAAACTCCGGCGGAGGTCTTGAAAAACTTCATTACAAGCAGGAACTCAACCGAGTGCTCAAACTGCCTTCGGTAGTCTTCTTCGGTATCGCTTACATGGCGCCGATCACCATCTTCACTACTTACGGTCTGGTAACAAACATGACCCACGGTATGCTTTCATTCACATACCTCGTGGCAACGCTGGCGATGATGTTCACAGCAATGAGCTACAGGCACATGGTAAAAGCATATCCTATCGCAGGCTCCGTATACACTTACACACAGCAGAGTCTGAACCCGCATATCGGTTTCATGGCCGGCTGGGGGATACTGCTCGACTACATACTGCTTCCGATGTTCAACTACGTAGCAATCGGAGTATACATCCATATACTTATCCCTGAGATCCCTGTGGTAGTATTCATGGCGGCTTTCATTGTAATAGTAACTATCGTAAACCTGCTTGGTATGAATTTTACAAAGATATTCAACAATACGCTTATCGTTATACAGCTGATATTCCTTGTTTCTGTTATCCTGTTCTCAATAAAATACATCGCCGGCGGCGGCGGACTCGGAACACTCGGCGACACATCAGCATTCTTCAACACTGCTGAATTCAATACGCCCGAAGTAGGCTGGGCAGGCATATTCGCCGGAGCCTCGATCCTCTGCATGTCATTCCTGGGATTCGACTCGGTAACAACGATCGCAGAAGAAACGATCGAACCTGAAAAGACTATCGGAAGGGCGCTGCTCATCACATGCTTCGCTGCAGGAGGCACATTCATCCTGACGTCATATATCATGCAGTCAGCATGGCCTGAAGCATGGTTTTCATTCGAGGATGCAGAAGCAGGTGCATATGAATACATGATCCATGTTCTCGGAAATACTGTCGGTATCATTTTCTGCGCGATATTCATCATCGGAGCGACCGCTTCTGCTGTTGCATCATCTGCGTCCGCAGTAAGAATATTATACGGGATGGGACGAGACGGACTCCTTCCTAATAAAATATTCGGGTATGTAAACAAGAAAACAAAGATCCCTGCCATCAATGCAGTTATCATCGGTGTCATCTCTATGTCAGCTCTGATCCTGGACCTTTCGGCAGCTGCATCGCTGGTAAACTTCGGCGCACTGCTCGGCTTCATCATGGTAAATATTTCTGTAATCGCTCATTACTTTATCAAGGGACACAACAGAAGCGGCAGCAGCATCATCAAATTCCTTATCTGCCCTGTCATCGGAGCGATCATCTGCGCCATCCTGTGGCTCAACCTCGACGGACTTTCAAAGATCCTCGGATTCATATGGCTAGCTATCGGATTCATTGCACTTGCAGCTTCCACCAAGTTCTTCAGAGAACTCCCTCCTGAAATGAACCTCAACGAATAAACACATATATTAAAAGAGCACGGTTTCGACCGTGCTTTTTACATTTATCCCTATTGTTCATTTTTATGAAAATAATGCCACACGGCCTCAGCGGCCCGCAGATTCATGCCTTCCACGTCTTTCAGAGCATTGACGTCTGCTGATTTTATCGCGTCTATACTCTTGAAATGCTCCAGCAGTGCAGCTTTACGCATCTTGCCGATGCCCGGTATATCGTCTAATACCGATCTCGAAGCACTTCTGTTCCTGAGGCTTCTGTGGTATTCTATCGCAAATCTGTGCACTTCCTCCTGCATCCTTCCGATGTATTTGAAAAGCATAGGCTTCCCTTTGAGAGGTATCTTCTCGTACTCATCGCTGCTTTCTCTGCGGTAGATCAGTTCCCTGGTGCGGTGTCTGTCGTCCTTGACCATCCCTACGACCGGTATATCAAAGCCCGTCGCATCGATCACCTCCAGCGCCGTCGACACATGCCCTTTACCGCCATCCATGAAGATGATGTCAGGCAGCACTTCAAATGCCTGATCACCCTGGAACACCCTGTTGAATCTCCTCGTCAGCACCTCTCTCATGGATTTGTAATCATCCTGCCCGTACACTGTCCGGATCCTGAATTTCCTGTAACTGCTCTTGTCCGGTTTCAGACCGTTGAACACTACCATCGCACCGACAGTGTCGACACCGTTTGTATTCGAAATATCATAAGACTCCGCGCGGAATTCTCTGCCGTCGTATTCACCTGTGACTTTTCCCATTTCCTTCAGTATGCCGAATATCTCCATCCCGAGGCTCCGTCTTCGCTCTCTGGCGTTCTCGGCACGCTCATCTATTGTTTTGACCATTTCCAAAACATCGCGGTATGCCATGTCAACAAGTGCTTTTTTCTCGCCCTTCTGAGGCTTTGTCAGCTTCACATTGTGACCCGCAAGCTCTGACAGGTACTCCTCCAGCAGTTCCTTTTCATCAGGAAGCTGAGTCAGCAGTATCTCTTTCGGAAAGTTCGGCAGTCTGCTGTAATGCTGATTTATAAAGGCTGCGGTCAGCTCTCTGCTGTCTTCTTCCGAGGAGGCTTCCATCTCGTACGACTCTCTGCCGACGAGCTTGCCGTCTCTCACGAAAAACAGCACCATGTGAGTTTCTTCGGTTCCTCTGGCAGGTATCACGATATCGATATCCTTACTGTGCTGTATCACAACGCGCTGCGTCGCAGACAGCGCTTTTGCGGCCTCGATATAGTCGCGGTACATAGCTGCATCTTCGTATTCAAGACGCTCTGCCGCCTCCCCCATCAGCTTCCCGAGCCTTTCAATGATCGGCCTGTTCCTGCCGTTGAGAAATTCCCTCGCACCTTCCACGCTCTCGGCATATGCAGCTTTGTCCACTTCTCCCGTGCAGATCCCGCGGCACTGGTTGATATGATAATTAAGACACGGCCTGAACCCCTCAGGGAAAGATGCTGCCGAGCACCGTTTCAGTGCAAAGCTGCTGTTCAGCAGTTCCACGATCTTGTTCACCGCGCCCGCATCGCTGTACGGACCGAAATACCTGCCTCCGTCTTTTTTGACAGTCCTTGTCTTTATCACCCTCGGATAATCCTCATTCGTGATCTTTATATAAGGATATGTCTTGTCATCTCTGAGCAGGATATTATACTTGGGTCTGTACTTTTTTATCAGGTTGCACTCCAGTATCAGCGCCTCCATCTCGCTTCCCGCGGTTATATATTCGAATTCCGCGATCTGGCTCACCATGCTCCGCACTTTGGGAGCCATGTTCTTAGAAGACTGGAAATACTGGCGCACACGGTTTCTCAGCGATATCGCCTTGCCCACGTAAATGATGTTTCCAAGCTTGTCCTTGTGCATATATACTCCCGGGCATTCCGGAAGTTTTTTTAGGTTTTCCTGTATATCAAACATATTATCCGTTTATCTGCCGAACATGTCTCTCTGTCGTTCCCATTCTCTGCGCCGTGCCTCTCTTGCACGTTTCGCTTTCATACGCTGTCTCTTTTTACGCTGGCTCCTCTTCACCGCAACGAAAACGACGAATATCAGAAGCAGCAGTATCACCTGCGTAACGATGAACAGCGTTTTATGCTCATCTGCGATGCCTATGTACGAGAGCGGTCCGCCCTTTTCCACGCTCTCAAGCGCGATCAGTTCCGATGCCGCGATCGCATCCCCTTCTTCATTGTATGCTACGAGCGTTCCGACAGTATCGCCTTTTTCCACAGGTGCTTTCAGCTTCTTCCCGGTCTTGAGCACTTCTGTCGTCACAGTGTCAGTCTTTATTCCTTTATCCAGGGTTATATCCATATCCTCTGTAACTGCTGCAGGCACACGGCTCTTCGCCCCCTGCCATATGCGCAGCTCCTCGACCTGCCGCCCTGCTTCAGCCGCCTTGTACGTCTTGTATTTAGAGAATCCGTAGTCCCATAACGCGATAGTATCTGTAAAGCGCTGTGCAGATTTTTCCGCATTCAGGGTCACAACGATCAGCTCCGTATCTTTCTTTTTTGCAGCTCCGCAGAAGCAGTATCCTGCATACTCGGTGAACCCGGTCTTTACACCTGTAGTCCCTTCGTATTTCAGAGAGCGTTCTTTGCCGTTCACTTCCGCCGTCTTGCTGTCTCCGACAAGACACATGTTCGTGGACTTTATATTCCTTTCTGACGACATGTCCGTAGCCGGTATCGTATACTTCTTTTTAGCGACGATCTCCCTGAACTGCTCATTTTTCATAGCCTCACGCGCTATCATCGCGATATCGTACGCAGTCGTCACATGCCTCTGTCCTGCCGGAGTGAGTCCGCTCGGATTCGAGAATTCAGTGTCCTTCGCTCCGCACTGCGCAGCCCTTTCATTCATCATCTCGGCAAATCCTTCCCAGGATCCGCCCATGTGTATCGCGAGTGCGTCAGCTGCATCATTTGCTGACGCGATCAGCGTCGCATTTATCATCTGCTCCGCAGTCAGTGTCTCGCCTGCTTTGAGAGCGATGTTCGTCCCATCGGGATCCGGCTCGCCCTGCGCTGTGACCTCCTCATCCATATCAAGGTTCTCCAGTGCGATCAGTGCTGTGATTATCTTCGTTATGCTGGCCGGATCACGCTGCTCGTATGCGTTCTTTTCGTAAAGTATCGCACCGCTGCCTGCGTCTATCATTATAGCCGATGTCCCGGATATCTCCGGTGCGTCGTCCCAGTCTATGTCGGCTGACGCCTTGAGTTTGATACTGCCCGAGCCGCTGTCTGCATTTTGCGCATCTGCAAAAGACGGCGCTGCTCCTGTTAGGATAAGCGCCATCATCATTATTATACAAACCACAGTTCTGACAGACATGCTTCCGTTTTTATTAGTGTGTGTCTTCATATATTCCTTCGTCTCTTACATCATCGGGAATCTGCATAAACTGCTTCGTATCGTTTTTATTTGTTCTCTGCCTCGAATTTCTTCATGAATTCGATAAGAGCGTCAACACCTTCCTCAGGCATTGCATTGTAGATGCTCGCACGCATGCCGCCTATTGACCTGTGTCCGTTGAGGTTGTGCATGTTGTTTGCCTTTGCTTCTGCAACGAATTTCTTGTCGAGGTCAGCGTCGCCTGTCACGAATACAACATTCATCAGCGATCTGTCTTCTTTTTCAACAGGACATTTGTAAAGCTTGCTGCTGTCGATGAAATCATAAAGCTTCTGCGCTTTTTTCACGTTTCTTCTGTTCATCTCCGCAACTCCGCCCATCTCCTTGATGTGCTTGAACACTTCGCCTGCGATGTATATCGCGAAGCAGTTCGGTGTGTTGTATGTCGATCCGTTGTCTGCATGGATCTTGTAGTCAAGGTAGGTAGGCACTGTCTCTTTTGCAAAGCCTATCAGGTCTTCTCTCATGATCGCGATAGCGATGCCTGAAGGTGCGATATTCTTCTGAACGCCTGCATAGATGAGACCGAACTTGCTTACATCTATCTCCTCTGACAGGATGCACGATGACATATCTGCAACGAGCGGGATATCTCCTGTATCCGGGATATACGGATAGTGAGTTCCGTATATAGTATTGTTGAACGTGATATGCACGTAGTCAGCATCAGGTCTGAAATCCTCTTTCTTTACTTTCGGTATATATGAAAAAGTCGATTCTTCTGATGATGCAACGATCCTGATGTCTCCGAATTTCTGAGCTTCCTTCGCTGCCTTCTTTGCCCATGTTCCTGTGATGATATAATCAGCCTTGCCTGATTTTCTCAGAAGATTCAGAGGAACCATCGCAAACTGCAGTGTGCCTCCACCCTGTATGAACATCACCTTGTAATTGTCGGGAATATTCATTATGTCTCTGAGATTTTTTTCTGCATCTTCCAGAATTGCTTTGAATTCAGCGGATCTGTGACTCATTTCCATTACTGATTCTCCACAGCCCTTGTAGTTTGCCAGATTTGCGGCTGCATCTTCGATCACGCTAAGCGGCAGCATCGACGGACCTGCCGAAAAGTTATATGCTCTTTCTTTACTCAATTTGGTCACCTCCACCTTTTTTACTAATTCTTGTCCATTTGAGTATTACAAAAAACTTCTATAATAGATTTATTATATCACTCTGCGACTTTAGCGTAAAGAAAAAAAGAAAATGTATTTGCCAAGGATCTCAGCAAGTGTTTCGCCGGGCATTTTCGAAATAAAAAATAAAAAAGAACGGTGCCGTACCACTTTTACATATCGATGCAGCACCGTCCCCGTTTCCAGAAAACATTATTCTTCTGTATTATTTTACTACATTATATCATACCGCCTCATATATCTCCGCATCTGTCATCCGTCCGGACACCCCGGACTTCACGCTTCGTATATATCCCGCAGCATCCTAGCAGTAGAATTCTCCCGGGTAAGTCAGATACTGATTAGGCTCCAGCTGATCTGCAGTGACATATCCAGGCTGCGCGAGGATGAGTCCCGGTATCCTGTTTACCACCGTCGCACATGTATGCTCGACAGTTGCCGGCTTTACCACATGGAATTCGGTATCAGGTTCGCCTGAGATCTTCCAGTCGCACATGTCGCCGTCATCCGGTCCGTAAACCTTGCCGATAGTCTCCTCTTCGATCGTGATGCCCTGCATCGTCTCGATAGTCACTACTGCCGACATACCGATGCATTTTCCTGCCTCGATAGTCTTGCCCAGAGTGCTTGAGTATATATCACTGTCTATCACTGCAGGCACGTGCTTCTGCGTGATCGACCTGATCGTCAGTCCCAACTTGCTGCAGATAGCCTCACTGGCGTTCCATGCATATGACGGTTCGAACTCTGCCGGATGAGCAATGTTCTTTTCGAATTCCTCCGGCGTCAGATCGCATCCGTGTGCGTTTGCCAGCGCGAGACCGTATTCGTCTACATTATAGCTGTATGCACCCTTTATCTTAGTGATCTTGTGACAGCCGCCTGCTACCAGCGCCACCATGTTTATCCAGAAAATATCCTGCATACCGCTTCCGGTGATCGTGCACCCCGTCTCCTTTGCGATCGCATCCAGTCGGTTGATATGGGCTGCCGATGTCGTCCACGGATAGATAGCCTCCTCGCATGTCGTGATGACATTGATGCCGCGAGCTGCGCACTTTTCCACATGATCATAGATATCGCCGATAAAGCTGAACAGTGTTACGATGGCAACGTCTGCATCGCATTCATCGAGCACCTTGTCCGCATCATCGGAGATGATCACCCCTGTCTTCAGACCCAGCTCTGCGAAATCGCCCACGTCCTGTCCGACTACATCCGGATTCACGTCTATAGCTCCCACGATCTGCATACCATTTTCATGAAGGTATCGAAGGATGTACTTGCTCATCTTTCCGCATCCGTACTGAACGACTCTTATTTTTTCCATAATAAACCCCTCCCTCGTTTTCCGGTTCATTTCTTCAGACTAATCTGTAATGTCTGAAACTTTTTATGTATTGTTATTATACACTATGAAATATGTTTTAAACAACAGTTTTCAGGATTTGTTCCCGGGATTTTTTGCTGACTATTATCTTGCGAGTATGCCGGACCATATACCTGCTATTTCTTCCCCTGCTATCGGATCCCGGGGCTGTTACCCGCACCCGGAGCCATACCCGCGATACCCGCGCTTCATGTTGCCGGATAGATATTGCCCTTTACCGAATCCGCATGAAGTGTTATAATAAAGTATTATTCGAGAATGCAGCAGCAGCGCATTGCCCGAAAACAACACTGTCTAAATTAATTAAATGTGAGGTAATATTATGTATAAAATCGCGACATTAAACAAAATATCACCGGTAGGTCTGGACTGCCTTACCGATGACTACACGATCACAGAAGAGATCCAGGAAGCTAACAGCATCATCCTCAGAAGCTACAGCATGCATGAAATGGAGCTTTCCGATGAACTTCTCGCTGTCGGCAGAGCCGGCGCAGGCGTGAACAACATCCCGCTCGACAAATGCGCAGAAAAAGGCATCGTCGTATTCAACGCTCCGGGAGCTAACGCAAACGCAGTAAAAGAGCTGTGTCTGGCAGGTATGCTGCTGGCCGCAAGAAACATCCCTGAAGGATACGAATGGGCAAAGACGCTCGAAGGAACTGAAGAAGTCGGCAAAGCCGTAGAAAAAGGCAAGGGCCAGTTCGCCGGAACCGAGATCAAAGGCAAGACACTCGGCGTCATCGGTCTCGGCGCTATCGGCGTACTCGTTGCAAACGCAGCAGAGAAACTCGGCATGAATGTTATCGGATACGACCCGTTCATCTCACTGAAATCAGCTCACTCGCTTTCGAACACTATTTCAGTGACTCACGCACTGAAAGATGTGCTGCCTCTGTGCGACTACATAACGATCCACGTTCCTGTAATGGATTCGACTAAGGGAATGATCAACGCAGAAGCATTCGAGCAGATGAAAGACGGAGTGATATTCCTTAACTTCGCAAGAGACAAGCTGGTAAACGACCAGGATCTGATCGCAGCACTCAACAGCGGCAAAGTCAAGAAATACGTTACAGACTTCCCTAATGACGCAGTGATCGGCCAGAAAGGCGTCATCGCACTGCCTCACCTCGGCGCATCATCCTCAGAAGCAGAAGACAACTGCGCAGTGATGGCGATAGAACAGGTGATGGACTATCTTGAAAACGGCAACATCGTGAATTCCGTGAACATGCCTGCATGCTCTCTCGGACCTAAAAAAGGAACACGTATCGCTGTCATCTCAAAGGCTGACGCAGGCGTGCTCGAAAAAGTCGCTGCTATATGCGAAGGCGACGTCGTGAACAAGGTAAGAGGCGACTACGCTTACACGCTCGCTGAAACAGACGGTGACATCGATGTGTCATCGATCGCAGGAGAAGGAGTTATCAGAGTAAGAGTCATCAGATAAGTTCATAAGTCATTTGATATGCTCCCCTTAAAGCCGACAGATCAAATAGTAACGATCTGTTTGCCTTAAGGCGGAGCATTTTCTATGTCAGGAAACAAAACAGCAAAAGAAATCAAATCGCATGCGGCACCGGAGACATATGCGAATATATGTCAGCTATCTGAATCTGAAGCACTTGCCGCATACTTCCGGTGACGGTATGTATTTATCTATAGTCCTGCAGTGCTCCTGGCACTTCGCTCTGTCAATACCATCTGCGGAGATCGCATGGCCGGGACAGGCATCCATCATTTCCTGCGAACACGAAACTCCCGGAGCACCCTCATAGCGGCACTTTGCATGAAGCATATCGCAGACTTCATCAAGCTGCTGCTGTGTCATAGGTTCGGAAGGTTCGGCATAATTTCCGTCTGTAGATACAGCACCGAGACGGCCGCCGTATTTTCCACTGATCAGGAACGAACCGCCTGTGCCGAATTCACCCATTCCTGCGGCATATGCGGCCATTTTATAAGAAAACTCTTCGTGGTGCAGGTCATCGACCCAGTCTGCAGGAGTCGTGAGTCCCGAGGAGAGTCTGCCGATCACGTCGAGCGTACCTCTGATGACTCTGTTGAGCTCCATCGAAAGCCACAGCGATTCGACGAATCCTCTTTCCCACTGCTCCGACGGAGTGTCGCCGCCCTCATTGCTGGCAGCAACTTCGTCTGCAAACGGAACGTAGTGAAGGATCACAGTGTTTCCGGGCTGGAAAATCGCCTTCGGGTGCTTGCAGAGCTGCCTTTCCCAGAACATGTCAAAGAGTGGATCTTTCGCATAGACGTATGCGATCACCGGTTCTCCGAATCTTGTCGAAATGTCGTCTCTTTCCTGAAAATCAGCTACAGCCTTTTTTACATTTCGTTCTATTTTTTCTTTGATATCAAATCCGACCATAATTAACACACCTTTCTTATTTTTATGGAAATATCCTGCGGGATATTTCGGGACTCCCAGTATTTATCATATCTATATTATACCATATTGCAGGCTGCGTAATGTTGCATCTGCAACGCTTAGTGGATGGTGAGCTGCAAATACAGCTAATCGACTCTGTTGAGCCTGCCTCCGTGCATCCAGTCCTGCAGATTGTCTGCCAGCACATCGATTATGATCTGACGCATTTCCTGCGGCGACCACGCCATGTGCGGGGTGATGATGCAGTTGTCGAGAGTCGTCAGCGGGCTGTCGTGTGCCGGCGGTTCTGTCGCCAGTACATCGACTGCAGCGGCTCCGAGAAAGCCCGACTTGAGCGCATCGTAAAGCGATCGTTCATCGACGAGCCCCCCGCGCGCCGTATTGATCAGGACCGCACCCGGCTTCATATTAACGATGAATTCAGTGTTCACCATACCTTTATTTTCTTCGGTAAGCGGACAGTGGAGCGACACGAAGTCGGATTTCATCGCACCTTCGGGATCTTCTCTGTAGATATTGATCTTCATGCCGAGAGCCGAAGCGATGGCTGCGACTCTTTTTCCTATAGCACCGTAACCGATGATGCCAAGCGATTTTCCAGCAAGGAGTGTGACCGGCTTTTTCCAGTAGCAGAAATATTTGCAGTCGGCCCATTCACCCTGATGCACGGACTGGTTGTGCAGGCCTACGTTGTTCGCGAGCTCCATGATGAGTGCGATAGTGTGCTGGGCAACGGCATCCGTCGAGTATTTAGGCACGTTTGTGACTGCGATGCCAAAGTCTGCGGCTGCAGCGATATCGACATTGTTATATCCTGTCGCGGTGACTCCTATATATCTGAGATTTCGGCACTGCTCCATGAATTCTCTTGTTATGAAGCATTTGCTGGTCATCAGGACCTCAGCGCTGCCGGTCCGTTCCAGTGCCATGTCCATCGGTGTCGAATCGTAGACAGTGAGTCTGTCACACAAATTTTCAAGCGGTTCCCAGCTCAAATCTCCGGGATTGATGGTATATCCATCGAGAATCACAATATCCATATACTGACCTCCAGAATCGTCAACGTTATTGATATACATAATTGATATACATAAAGAAATGATTTGTCGATGAAGAAAACATAAACAAATCGACACTGCTATTTTACACTATAAGCGTTGGAAAGTCCATGTCATCTGTGTTATAATCGTGTGTATGCTATAGTGCTGTGATCGCCCCTGTAATCGCATCGGCGGGTTTTGGCAGCCATGTGGATGAAAGGGAAAATGAATGGATCTTGCAGACATACTGCTGATCGGCGCAGGTCTCTCAATGGACGCCGCAGCAGTTTCTATGACTAACGGGATGGTTTATAAAAATCTGACCAAAATCAAATATGCGGCGATGCCCGCTTTTTTCGGGGCATTCCAGATGCTGATGCCGATATTGGGATATTACGCCGGCGGACTGTTCGCAAACATAATGACGAAATACTCGGGAATAGTAGTATTCGTTATTCTGGGTATCATAGGCGGTAAAATGATAAAAGAAGGCTTTGATGATATGAAAAAGCACGAAAACGCGCCTTCGAGGGTGATGGATCTGAAAACGCTCTTTTTCCAGGCGGTGGCGACAAGCATAGATGCGTTTGCTGTCGGCATAGGCTTCAGTGCGCTGGGGATAGGCATCATCGAGCCGGCAGCAATAATAGGCGCGACCACTGCGGTGATCGTCGTGATCGCGATCCTGATCGGTCGTAAATTCGGCAATATGCTGGGAAGCAGAGCAGAGGTGCTCGGTGGAGCGATACTGGTAGTAATAGGCATCAAGGCTCTTCTCTGATATTTATTGTAAAAGAAAAGGTGATAAGGTGAATAAAATTATAGTTGCGGCTACGCAGAACAGGCATAAGATCGTAGAAATAGAGGCGATAACGAAAGAGTTCGGGTTCTCTGTAATCTCGAGAAAAGATGCGGGTGTCCCTGATGCGGAGATCGTCGAGGACGGCAATACTTTTGAAGAAAATTCATATAAAAAGGCTTATGAGATAATGAAGCTGTGCGGTCATGCTACCATTGCGGATGACTCGGGACTGGAAGTCGACTGCCTTGACGGTGCGCCTGGGATATATTCTGCACGTTTTGCGGGAGTTGACGGCGATGACGAGGCTAACAACAGAAAGCTGATAAGTCTGATAAAGGATGTTCCTTATGAAAAGCGTACAGCCAGGTTTGTCTCGGTGATAACGATGGTGTATCCGGACGGCAGGAGCTTATCAGCCAGAGGCGAAGTCGAAGGTCATCTGCTGCTCGAGCCTCACGGCAGTAACGGCTTCGGGTATGATCCGCTGTTCGTGCCTGCCGGATATGACGAAACTTTCGGGGTGATAGATCCGGAAGTCAAGAACCGAATAAGTCACAGAGCCGGCGCACTCAACGTTTTAAGAGAAAAACTCCTGTCAGAAGAAGGTAATCTTTAGATGACTGATTTAAGAAGAAGGCTGGGAAAAATGCTCCTGCTCGGCTTCAAGCAGATGCAGGATCCATATTATCAGGGATTCGCAGCGCAGGTGGCTTTTTACCTGCTGCTTTCGATAACTCCTATCTTTCTGCTGATGACACAGATCCTCGGTATTTTTGATATTTCCATAGAAAGTGCACTCCGGCTGATAGAAGCGTATACCGGAAAACAGATGTCGAGCATGCTCAATGCATTGTTCAAATTCAAATCTGCGGGTGCGAGTTCGATCGTGTTTGCAGTCATAGCTCTGTGGGCCGGTTCGAGGGCGTCGTTTTCGATAATGCGCATAACCAACTATACTCTGACAGATGGCAGGAGCACCGGACGTAATTATTTCATCGAGCGTTTCAGAGCGGTGAGGACTATACTTGTGACGATCTTCACGATCGCATTTTCGATAGTCATACTGGCATATGGAAAGCTGATACTTGAGGTCGTAGTGTCAGCGCTGGGACTGACATCGGGAGAATATCTGGATAATATATGGATGTTTCTCAGATGGGTGCTCGGATTTGCTCTGTACTTCATGATGGTGACTTATAACTACTATATACTGCCTACGGAAAGAGTTAAGTTCAAAAAAATACTTCCGGGCAGCCTGTTTGCTTCGATCGGGATGTTGATAGTGACATTGTGCTATTCGAAATATGCGAACTCACTGGCTGACTATGACATCCTTTACGGGGCGCTTTCATCGGTAGTAGCGGTCCTGTTCTGGTTCTATCTGCTTGCCTGGGTGCTGTTCCTGGGAGTACTGTTCATAAAGGTGTGGGACGAAAGCGCGGAAAAACCGATAAGCAAGAGGCGGCTGCCGTAAACTTCAGCTATAATATGCAAAAATGCTCTTCGACATTAAGCCAAAGAGCATTTTTGCTTTTTTATCTGCCAGCCTGACAGGAAGCAGACCATTTCTTCTATGTCAATTATTTTGCTCAAATTATATAACTAAAGGATCAAAAGATATCAGCAGTAAATACCCGTAACATGACACTATCCCGCTGGAACTGTGATGCATCCGCCATGTCAAAAAAATACCTCGAGAAGATTATCCCGAGGCATTTTACATTGTTTTCTATATATTATATACTGCAGCGGATGTGTACTACATCATTCCAGGCATTCCGCCTCCCATGCCGCCGCCCATAGGCATTGCAGGTTCATCTGACGGTGCATCCGTGATTCCTGCTTCAGTTGTCAGCAGCATCGCTGAAGCTGATGCCGCATTCTGAAGTGCTGATCTCGTAACCTTTGCAGGGTCTACGATACCTGCGCCGATCATGTCGACATACTCTTCTGTAGCTGCATTGAAGCCTGTGCCTTCCTTGCTGTCCTTCACCTGAGCAACCACTACGCTGCCTTCAAAGCCTGCGTTTTCTGCGATCTGTCTTACCGGCTCTTCCAGAGCTCTTACAATGATAGTGCCTCCTGTCTTTGCATCGCCTTCAAGGCTCTCAACATACTTCGCAACTGCAGGGATAGCATTTACCAGCGCCACTCCGCCGCCTGAAACGATACCCTCCTGCACTGCTGCCTTTGTAGCGTTCAGAGCATCTTCTATCCTCAGCTTTCTTTCCTTCAGTTCAGTTTCTGTTGCTGCGCCGACCTTGATGACAGCTACGCCGCCAGCCAGCTTGGCAAGTCTTTCCTGAGTCTTTTCTCTGTCGAAATCCGATGTAGTGTTTTCGATCTGAGTCTTGATCTGGGCAACTCTTGCTTTGATCTCTCCAGCGTCTCCCGCACCGTTCACGATAACAGTGTTTTCCTTGTCTACCTTTACAGTTCCTGCACTTCCAAGCATATCTGCAGTAGTTTCCTTGAGCTCATATCCGAGGTCTGAAGAAATAACAGTACCGCCTGTCAGGATAGCGATATCTTCGAGCATAGCCTTTCTTCTGTCACCAAATCCGGGCGCCTTCACTGCAACGCAGTCGAATGTTCCCTTGAGCTTGTTGACAATGATAGTCGCCAGAGCTTCACCTTCAAGATCATCACAGATGATGAGAAGTTTTCTTCCCTGCTGAACTACCTGTTCGAGTACAGGCAGGATCTCCTGGATGTTCGAGATCTTCTTGTCAGTGATCAGGATATATGGGTTTTCGAGAACCGCTTCCATCTTCTCTGTATCTGTCACCATGTATGGCGAGAAGTATCCTCTGTCGAACTGCATACCTTCAACTACATCGAGAGTAGTTCCCATAGTCTTTGATTCCTCGACAGTGATCACTCCGTCTTTTCCTACTTTTTCCATAGCTTCTGCGATCAGCTGTCCGATGTTCTCGTCTGCCGCCGATACTGCAGCTACCTGAGCGATGCTGTCTTTGTTGTCCACAGTCTGAGCCAGTCTCTTGATCTCGTCAACAGCAACATCTACAGCACCCTGGATACCTCTCTTGAGCACCATAGGATTAGCTCCTGCAGCAACATTTTTGAAACCTTCCTTGATTATGATCTGAGCCAGCAGAGTAGCTGTAGTCGTACCGTCTCCTGCCACATCGTTAGTCTTTGAAGCGACTTCCTTGACTACCTGCGCACCCATGTTTTCCACTGAGTCCTCGAGCTCGATCTCTCTTGCGATCGTAACACCGTCGTTTGTGATGAGCGGTGAGCCGAACTTCTTGTC
Source organism: uncultured Clostridia bacterium (assembly GCA_934247125.1). Lineage (GTDB taxonomy): Bacteria > Bacillota > Clostridia > Peptostreptococcales > Anaerovoracaceae > Lentihominibacter. The sequence goes on along the minus strand of CAKQIZ010000003.1, from coordinate 11,226 downwards.
GATCAGCACATTTCTGCCCTTAGGTCCCAGCGTGATCTTAACTGTATCTGCTAATTTATCTACACCTGCCTGAAGTTTTCTTCTGGCATCTTCTCCGTAATGTAATTCCTTTGCCATATCAAAATACCTCCCTTTATTATTCAACTATCGCCAGAATGTCTCTCTGGTTCATGATCGAGTACTCTTCGCCATCGTATTTTACATCTGTGCCGGCATACTGAGCGAATATGACTTTATCCCCCGTCTTGAGTTCCATTTTCTCATCTTCTGTTCCCGGACCAACAGCAACTACCTCTGCAACCTGTGGTTTTTCCTTAGCAGAGCTCGTGAGCAGGATACCGCTCGCTGTCTTTTCTTCCGCTTCTATTTTCTTGATAACTACTCTTGAACCCAAAGGTTTGATTCCAATACTCATTGTGTCATCTCCTTTACATTTTTCTTATATAATTTGAAAAAGGATCTCTCCTTTTTATATGCATCTTTGTCTGAACTTTATGCAAAACTCACTCCGCGATCATCGCGGCCTCTGTCATTCTGCCGGCGCTTCCGCAGTTGTTAGCACTCATTATTTCTGAGTGCTAACTATAATTTACAGCCATTTCTGCTATTTGTCAACCACCTTTTTTGATTTTCTTCGTTCAGCTAATCACAGATCCTTATTGTGAGTTATGTAATAGAAAAGATACTGCTGAGCTATACCTCCGTACTCGCCGAAATGTGACGCTGCAAAATCCGCCATAGCCTTCATGTTGCCCTCATCCATGCCGTACAGTCTGTTCATGACCTTCCTGACCCAGACGTCTATCGGAAACCTGTCCATCTTCCCAAGCGAAAACAGAGCTATGCAGTTTGCCACCTTCGGTCCTACACCGCTGTACCTTCTGAGCTGATCAAAAGCCACGTCCGAGCTCACCGCGTCCGTTCCCAGTCTCTCCAGACTCTCTGTGCCTTCATCTGCGACCATTTTTGCCGTATCGATAAGATATTTTGCTCTGTATCCGAGTCGACACGGAGCCAGGTCATCCAGCGAAGCTCCCGCCAGCACTTCCGGAGACGGCAGATCGTAGAATTCTTTTCCGCCGAGTTCTCCAACCCTGCTGCCGAGCGTTTCAGCCAGCGAGTTTATGCATTTCTTTATACGAGGGATATTATTGTTCTGAGATATTATAAAGGAAACCAGGGTCTCCCACTTGTCCTGATTGAGGATGCGTATGCCGGGCCCGTATTCGATGGCCTTCGCTATCACCTCGTCTCTGCATGAAAGCTTTTTCTTGATTTCCGAATAGTCTCTGTCAAGATCCAGATAATGATGCCATATGTTCCTGTAATCACCTTCATCTGCGCCATGTATCTTCAGCACGCTGCTGTCCCTGTCGTACTCCATGACCGCCAGTCTGCCGTGCGCAGTTCCCGCGTACATCCCCTCGTCTGTCTTTTCCCATCTGAAGCACTGCCCGCAGTCAAAGATATTGTCCAGATCGAAATCTCTTACTCCCTCTGCGATCAGTACTCCGTTATCTTCTCTTACCATTACACTTTCCCTTTCGCCTTTCAATTACAGACCAAGTCTGTAAACTTTCATCTTGAATTCCTCGTCGAGGTTTGTTATAATCAGTTTGTCATTTAGTGATAATTTTAAAGGAGGTACTTACAATGGCTTATGTAATCAAAGACTCATGCATCAGTTGCGGAGCTTGCATTGACGAATGTCCTACAAATGCTATCTCAGCCGGCGATTCTATGTATGTTATAGATGCTGACGCTTGCATTGATTGCGGTGCTTGCGCAGGCGCATGTCCTGTGGATGCTCCAGTTGAAGAGTAGTTCAAAAGCATATATCAATGTGATAATTAATAACCGTTTCATAATGAAACGGTTATTTAATTTGCCAATATTCTTATGTAATACTCCCTGAGCCTATTCCTGACTCTGATTTCTGTTCATATGATATGCAAGCGAATGCAGACTGTCGCTTATGTGCATATTCTCGAGCGCCACATGATTAGGTGTTTCTATATCTATAGGTGCAAAATTCCACAGACCTCTCACCCCTGCGAAGCACAGCTTGTCTGCAACTTCCTGGGCGGCGTCCTTGGTAGTACATATGATACCTATATCTATATCATTTTCCTCAACAAATTCAACGATATTGTCATAGTCCATGACCTCTATATCATTGATCTTCATTCCAATAAGCCGCGGATTTATCTCAAAGATACCACAGACAATGAATCCGGTCTTGTAGTAATACGTATGATTAGCCAGTGCCTGTCCAAGATTGCCCGCACCGACGATCACCATCTTGTACTGCTTATCCAGACCCAGGATCGCGCTTATCTCATCATAAAGGCCATCCACACTGTAACCGTATCCCTGCTGGCCGAATCCTCCGAAATTGTTGAGATCCTGCCTTATCTGCGATGCAGTGTATCCGGTCAGATTGCTGAACTCGCTGGAGGATATCTTGTCTATGCCCTTTTTCTGAAGTTCACGCAGATACCTCCGGTAGCGCGGCAGCCTCTTGATCACAGCATTGGAAATCTTTGTTTGCCTTTTCATCTCAAAACCTTTTGTTTTTACGCTCTTGATTCCACATAGTTTACGATATCGCTTACTGTCTGGAATTTCTCAGCATCCTCGTCAGGAACTTCGATGTCGAATTCGTCTTCGATAGCCATGATGATCTCAACTGCATCCAGTGAATCAGCTTCGAGATCCTTCACGAGATGTGTTTCCATCTTCACTTCTTCTTCGTCAACACCTAACTGCTCTGCTATTATTCCCTTGATCTTGTCTAATGTCATGATATATACCTCCATAATCAAAATATCATTTTTCTCTACTATAATTTGCCGTTGAAATATAACCGGCAACTTCAAACCATTATAGAGTATGCACTCTTTTATTGCAATAGTTTTGATAAAAAAATCAGATACCGCACGCGTTACTCCTGCAACTGGAGCCAGCTCTCATATTTTTCATCGAGATCATCTTTCTTCTCAGTCAGCACTTTACTGATATCCGCAAGCTTTACGCGATCCTTTGCCACATCTTCCCTGCACAGCTCCTCTTCAAGCGCTTTTATCGAATCCTCCAGCTCCTGTATATCTTTTTCGAGCTTTTCTCTGTGGCGCGTCAGCCTGCGCTCCTCAGCCTCTTTTTCCTTCCGGAGGCGCCTGCGTTCTGCAGAAGACAGCTCCGGCTCACCGCCGCCTGCCGCCTTTGCATCAGCTTCAAAGATCCCTGCCGTACTCTCGTTTCCCTGTGCATCACCGCGTTTTCCCGCAGACAGCTCCTCCAGATACTTCTTGCCTGATCTGATCTGCTGCTGCTTCTTTTCGACATAGTAGTCATATGTCCCCAGATAGTTGTCTATGCCCTCGGACGTCAGCTCGATTATCCTCGTCGGTATCCTGTTCAGAAAATATCTGTCGTGGGATACTATGATGCATGTTCCCGGGAAGTCCAGGAGTGCCTCTTCAAACACTTCCTTTGACTCTATGTCAAGATGGTTGGTCGGCTCGTCGAGCATAAGCACATTCGCACCGGAAAGCATGAGCTTGAGAAGAGAAAGCCGCGCTTTTTCTCCGCCGCTCAGCGATCCCACCGTCAGGAACACCTCGTCACCTCTGAACAGGAATCTTCCCAGTATGTTTCTTATCTCCGTATCCGTGTAAAGGCCATACGAGTCTCTCACTTCGCCCATCACAGTGTTCGCCGCATTCAGCAGCTGCTGCCCCTGGTCGTAGTATCCGAACTGTACGTTATGGCCGATCTTTATACGGCCTGTATTCGCGGAAAGCTCACCCATCAGGATCTTGAGCAGAGTCGTCTTGCCGATGCCGTTCGCACCTACTATGCACACACGCTCACCGCGCTTTATATCGAGGTCGACTCCGCGGAACAGCTCAGTCCTTCTCGAACCGTAGCCAAAACTCTTCGAAAGTCCCTCCGCATGCAGCACATCTCTTCCGCTCTGGAAATCCGCCTTGAACGACAGCTTCATCTTTCCTGTCGTTCCTTCAGGTCTGTCTATCACATCCATCGCCGCGAGCCGCTTCTCTCTGGACGCTGCACGCTTCGCAAGCTTCTCAGTACCACGCTGCTTGAACCTGCGGATCATATCCTCCTGTCGACTGATCTCCTTCTGCTGCTTATCATATTTTCTCAGCTCGGCCTCACGCCTGTTCTTGCGCTCTGCCGCATAAAAGGTATAGTTCCCTTCATATATATTAAGCTTGTGATTTTCGACCTCGAATATCCTCGTGACTGTCTCGTCCAGAAAATATCTGTCGTGGGAGACGAGCACGATCGTGCCTTTATAGCTCTTGAGATACTGCTCAAGCCATTTCAGCGTGCCTATATCCAGATGATTGGTCGGCTCGTCGAGGAACAGTATGTCCGGCTTTCTCAGAAGCAGGCATGCCAGCGACAGTCTCGTCTTCTCTCCTCCGCTCAGCGACGATATCTTTTTGTCATAGCTGTCCTCACCGAACGCCATACTTGAAAGTATGCCCGTGATCTCGCTTTTATATGTATATCCGCCGAGATCTCTGAATTTTTCCTGCAGCATGTCATAGCGCTCGAGCAGCCTGTGGCTTTCTTCCTCTCCCTCGGCACCTGACGATGCAAGCTCTTCTATACGGACCAGCAGTTTTTCCATATCCTTTTCCATCTGCGGAAAATCCGAAAATATGCTTTCCACTTCTTCTATTACTGTCTTTTCGGAATCGAATGCCCCATCCTGCTTAAGATACCCTATATTTATATCTGAAGAAATGAAAAAGTCTCCTTCCTCGCACGGCAGCTCACCCGTGAGTATCTTAAGAAGCGTGGTCTTTCCCGCTCCGTTCACTCCGATTATGCCTACGCGCTCTCCCTTGTTTATATGAAAAGAGACCCGGTCCAGGATCACGTCCGTTCCGTATGCTTTTGTAAGATCTTTTGCTGATACTACTATCATATATAAACCTGCAGCACTTTTACCGCTGCACCTTTTCCTTTCCTTAAAACAGAGCCTGACCCGCCATTGGTCGTCCGGCGGGCGGCTCTGATGATATTTTTATTAAAAGCCTGTCTACAGCTCCAGATTCGGTATCGCATCCAGAGTCAGTTCGTCACGTTCACCGGCTATATACTTGTAATACGCCGCGCAGCCTATCATCGCGGCATTGTCCGTACACAGTACCGGTGACGGATAATAAAGCTTTATGCCGTTCTTTTCACATTCCTCGCTCATCATCTCTCTGAGCCTGCTGTTAGAGGCCACTCCCCCTGCGAGGACGATCTTGTCCTTGTCCATGTCTTTTGCAGCTTTTACCGTCTTCGCCACGATAACGTCGAGGACAGCCGCCTGGAAGCTCGCGGCCACATCTGCCTGATTTATCTCACGGCCGGCCTGCTTCTCGGAATTTATGTAGTTCAGAACGCCTGTCTTGATGCCGCTGAAACTGAAATCAAGGCTGCCCTTTTCCAGGAAGACACGCTTGAATTCCACCGCGTGCGGATCGCCCTGTTTCGCCAGTCTGTCTATCAGAGGGCCTCCGGGATATCCCAGACCCAGCACCCTGGCCACCTTGTCGTATGCCTCACCTGCAGCGTCGTCCCTCGTTCCTCCGAGGACTCTGCACTGATTGTATCCGGTCACCTCTACGATATTTGTATGTCCACCAGATATTATCAGCGACATGAACGGCGGCTCGAGTTCCCTGTGCTCTATATAGTTGGCACTTATATGCCCCTGTATGTGATGCACGCCTATCAGAGGCTTGTCTGCCGCAAGCGCATACGCCTTTGCCGTTGCCAGGCCTATCAGAAGTGCTCCCACGAGACCGGGCCCGTACGTCACACCTATCATATCCATATCGTCGATAGTCGCACCTGCTTCTTCCAGAGCCTGATCGACTACTGTATTCACATTTTCGAGATGGTGTCTGGATGCGATCTCCGGCACGACACCGCCATACTGCTTATGTATCTCTATCTGTGACGAAATGATATTTGAAAGGACTTCACGTCCCTCAAGCATCACAGCAGCCGCTGTTTCGTCACAGCTGGATTCTATTGCAAGCGTTAGTAGTTTTCCGTTCTTCATAAATTGTTTCGTCCTTCTTCCAGTTTTTTCTCGCACTGGTTCTCCCCGTTCAGATGTTTGCAGTTTTCACATGACATATAACTGCTCATACTGAATACATCAAAATCGTGTCGTCTTGAGAACTTTCTGCACGGATAAAAAACTTCATTCATATTTTCGCCTGAAAATTCACCCATAGCGCGCCTCCCCGGATAATTCTTTTATCTTCATTATCCGCAGCTGCGATGGTTTTTATTCCTCGTGTCCCTCGTGTCTCCACATGATGAGCGCATCCTCGCCATTGTTCTGATAATATTTTTTTCGTACGCCCTCTGTGCGGAAACCGAATTTTTCATAAAGATTTATCGCCGGAACATTTGATTTTCTGACTTCCAGAGTATGATGCACGATCCCTTCTCTCAAAGTAACATCTATCATCACACCGATAATGCCTTCGCCTATCCTCCTGTTCCTGAAACCCGGTTTCACCGCGACATTCGTTATGTGGCCCTCGTCACCGATGACCCAGAGCCCTGCATATCCCACGGCTTCGCCGTCGAGCTCTGCCACAACATAAAAAGCTCTGGGATTGCTTTCGAGCTCAAAGGTCAGTGCATCCATGCTCCACGGGTCAGGAAAACACAGAGTTTCTATCTCGTAGATACTGTCTGCATCGCCCGGCGCCGCCTGTCTTATTATAACTTCCGCCATAAAATATCAGCCTTTCCTCTGCTTCTCTCTGAGCTTTCTTTCCGCTTCAGCGATACGCATATAGTCCGGTTCCACCTGGTCATACGCAAGTCCGCCTTTTTCGGCATAGATCTTCGCACCCAGTCTCGCAACTGTGACCGCATCCTGATATTTTATGTCTGCAGAGGCTGTCTCTGTTCCTTCAGGCCGAAGCTCCGTTATCTTTTCCGCATATGCATCCGTCGCATCGCCCATAAGCAATATGCTGTCGTATGTCTGCACTTTCTGCAGAAACTCGTCGAGCATGTACGGACCGGCTTTTATTCTTTCAACGGGCCAGCCGCCATCAATGAAGTACCCTCCGGCATACACCTGGCTCCTCCTCGCATCTAACATCGGACACACGAGCACATTTTCTCCTGCCTCTTCCGCCGCGTTAATCGCCAGCGCTTCCAGACTCGAGACCGTCATGCACGGAGTTCCCAGGACCTGTGACAGTGCTCTCGCCGAAGATACGCCTATCCTTATGCCTGTGAACGACCCCGGTCCGCATGAGACTGCTATCACATCGATATCCTTCAGCGTCACTCCGCTCTCACGGACTATGTTCCCGATCTGAGGCATCAGATTCTGCAGGTGCGAAAACCGATCTGTGCCCTTTGCATATCCGAGCACTCTGTCATCATCTATGAGCGCCGCTGATGCGAATGCGCCTGTTGTTTCTATTCCTAAAACATACATCTATATATACGCTCTCCTTCTTTTTCGCCGTACTTGATCTCTATCCGCATGGCATCGTCAGGGATGATCTCATCTATCAGATCTGCCCATTCTATAACACACACGCCCTCGCCGAAAAAGTACTCCTCGTACCCGATCTCGTACATTTCGTCCACGTCTCCGATCCTGTACACGTCAAAATGGTACAGCGGCAGTCTCCCGCTGTCATACTGCTTGACGATATTGAACGTGGGGCTCGTGATCACATCAGTCACGCCGAGTCCCGCGGCGATCGCTTTCGTCAGTGTCGTCTTGCCTGTACCGAGATCTCCGGTCAGCGCTACTATGCTCCCGGCGATCAGCTTTTCGCAAAGCTTTTCCCCGAATTTTTTCGTTTCTTCTTCGTTTTTTATTACGATTTTTTTCTCTTCCATAACTTATGTAGTATACCACACAAGCCGCATAATATAAAGTTTCCCGCAAATTTTCCGCAAACAAAACGTGCATGGTACACAGATCATTCGCTGTGCCATGCACGTTTTCACGTTATCAGTATGTAAAGTTCTGCACGCATTGGAGCTGCCGCGTGCAGACGCACACATCACGTCTCCGTTCCCTGCAGCTATGCTGTCCTGTGCAGGAATCCTGAGATCCTCTTGTAAAGCAGGAATGTGACTGCCGAGTTGATCCCTGCTTTTATCGCATTGAATCCTGCAATGAACGGCATCAGTTCCCATACGATGTTTCTTGGAACTCCCATGAAAAGCGGTGTGATTATCATGTTCGCGCCTATCATCACGAGCGTCATAGCCGCAACTCCGCACAGCAGTGCGATAACGGCACCTTTTCTGGTCTTGTTGTACTTGTATATAAGTCCTGCAACGAGAACCAGCACGCTTGTGGATATCACGTGCATGATTATGCCGTAAAGCCCGCTCGCCGCACTGACGGTCACACCCTGTATCACCGACGTCACGACTGTCAGGAGTATTCCCGCCAGCGGTCCGAACGCAAATGTCCCGATCAGTATGGAAATATCTGCAGGGTCATATTCCAGAAACGGCACAGCCGGGAAGATAGGAAAGTGTATGAAATATACGAGCACTATCGATATAGCGACCAGCATACCCATCTTTGCCAGTCTCACTGTCTTTTCTCTGCTTGTCAGTTTGTGCTCGCCCAAAGTGTTGTTTTCGATATTTTTCTGAGTCATCAGAAATCCTCCTTTAAAATTAGTGTTGATTTGACTTGATCTGCCAGGTTTTCTTTTCAGACTGCAATTTAATCTGCAAACAAAAATCCCGGAATATCATTTATCCCAGGACTAAAAATACTCATTAAAATATAAACAAAAGTATCTTCGTTTCTTCCATCCGGACTTTAACCGTCGGTACAGGATTCACACCTGTTCGGCCTATCGCTAGGTTCGCGGACTCATGATCTCGGAAATATCTCTGTGATCAAATACCACCGGTGAGGAATTTCGCCTCGCCCTGAAACAGATTTTTAAATGTTTTTTACAGTTATCATTATAGATTCATTCCCCCGCGCCTGTCAACATCAAATTAATTTCTGCTTCTGTGTGACAGCACGCCATGAATTCCATGACTACTGTGATCATCCGCATATACCTGCATCCGTCTGTGTACGGCAGCAGTGCAGACTGCGTACTCGCTGCCTCGTGGACTCATGCTAAAACCAAGAATCGTTTGCCGGATAGTTGTTATTGGTAAAAACAGCAGTTGCCCGGCTGTTTTGGGGATATCTAATACCAAGATCATAAAGTCGATGGTTTGTTCTTGGTATTTTTCATACGAAAATACCGCGATTTTCATGAATAATTTACCAAAAAATCATAGATGAAATCAGTATCTTGGTAAATGGACTCTTTGAAAAAGGCGATATTGCCGCGATTTTACCAAATATGATGATAACATGGCCCGATCTTGGCAATCGCCTATTTGCAAAAGCGCAGCTGTTTTTTCGCCTGCCCTTAGAAATTGACAGAGCCATAAAAAACTTTAAAATTTTTTCACTCTAACGTCATTGAAATTTTATATCTTTAGGAATAATATATTATCAGAAGGCGGCCTGTGGTCCTCAGTTATTTTCTCAGGATCGCGGATCAGTCTGACTCATAAAAAGAACCGAGGCGATCTATAATGAAATTTGATTTACACTGTCACACAAAAGAGGGTTCTCTTGATTCTAAGGTTCCCGTAAGTGAATTTGTTTACAAATTCATGGCACTTGGATATGATGGTTTCATGATCTCCGACCACAACAGCTATAAAGGATGCAAAGCGTGGGACTCCATGAAAAAAGATCCCCGCTACAGGAATTTCTGCGTTATCCGGGGGATCGAATATGATACAAAGGATGCAGGTCACATACTCGTCATCATGCCCGATGACTTATACCTGCCGATTTTCAAGATACGCGGCATGCGCTGCAGCAAGCTGATAAAAATCGTTCATATTTTCGGCGGCATCCTGGGCCCTGCACACCCGTTCGGCGTCGCAAGCTCGAGCGCGATGGGATTCAAGAACATGGACATGCGCCTGATAAAGAAATTCGATTTCATCGAAACTTTCAATACGTGCGAATCCGGGACTTCCAATCGCAGAGCTGAGATCCTCGCCGAAGAATACGGACTGCCGACATTCGCCGGCTCGGACGCCCATGTCACAGAATATATAGGAATGGCATGCACTGAGATAGACGCCGATATCCACTGTAACAACGATCTGATCACTTCAGTGAAAAACGGCACACCGATAAAGGCTTACGGCACGGAGCGGGGCGAAACGAAAAAGGGCAAGAGAAAGGAACACTGGATCGGCATCCTGGGTTTCAGGATATACAACAGAGGCATAGGAAAGATCATCTATCCTTACAGGAGGCTCAGGCACCACAAAGCGCTGCTGCCTGTCGCCAGACCATTTGCACTGAAGCGCCGCCGTTTCCGCAAGGAAGAGCGCATCAGAAAACGAGAGCACAAAAAAATGCAGAGGGCAGAGTCACGTCTGCGCCGTCGTCATTCTGCCGGACAGTAACTGCCACTGCATTATCAGGACCGGCTAAGAATAAAAGCTAAAAAAACGTCCGGATAAGACCGCACCTGCTGCGATTTTACTCCGGACATTTTATCTTTCTGAAACAAGTATTCTCTCAGTTTCACTCTCGACATCGACTGACGGCGTGAATTCCTGGACATCACGCTCGTATTCGCCATCTATATATTCTGACGTCATGATGAAATCTGCCGTAGCTCTGTTAGTAGCGACCGGTATGTCATAAACGACCGCGATCCTCAGCAGAGCTCTCACATCAGGATCATGCGGCAGTGCCTCAAGCGGATCCCAGAAAAATATCAGCATGTCGATCTCACCCTCTGCCACTCTTGCACCTATCTGCTGGTCGCCTCCGAGCGGACCGCTCTTGTATGCCTTGATATCCAGACCTGTAGCATTTGCGATAAGCGTCGCTGTCGTTCCTGTACCGCATAATGTATGCTCACTGAGTTTTTCTCTGTTCTGCATGCACCATTTCACCAGGCTTTCCTTCTGATGATCATGCGCCACGAGTGCGATATTCTTTTTCTTTTTCATAGTTTCTTTTGTCATGCACATTCCTCCTTTCCTTTTACTTATCTTCATACAGTTTTATTATACTCATTTACTTGTAAAAAGCCATAGTTTTGTGGATGATCTTACACAAATTTAACATTTCAGATGTTCTGC
>CAKQIZ010000002.1 GCA_934247125.1 uncultured Clostridia bacterium | reverse complement strand
GATACAGGATATGGTATCCCTGATGAATTCAGAAATAATATCTTTCAGCCGTTCTTCCGCATCGATAAATCGCAAAACCGCTCACTTGGCGGTGTGGGACTGGGGCTTTCCCTTGTCTGGGAAATCATTAATCTCCACGGAGGCAAGGTAGAAGTCATGGAGAGCTCCGAAAGGGGAACTGTAATACTCCTCGAATTTTCCAGTATCTGAAGATGACCGGAAAACCGGTATATATCACTGCAGCGTACAGATCCCCGGGCTATTTGTTTTCAGTATACCTCCTGACGATGATGCTCGAGTTCTGACCGCCGAAGCCGAGGGCATTCGACATAGCGACGTCGATCTTTGCCTTTCTGGGGCCTTCGGTAACGAAATCGAGATCGCATTTAGGAGCAGGAGTTTTACAGTTCAGGGTCGGAGGAAGTATGCCAGTCTCGATCGCCTTGATACATGCGATCACCTCTGTGATGCCGCCGGCACCCATCAGATGACCTGTATTGCCTTTTGTCGAGCTTACAGGAGGGATCTTTGCCTTGAGTTCAGCAGGCATCTCGCTTTCCGGATCGCTCCATCCGAAGAGCGTCTTGATAGCAAGCACCTCTATAGGATCGCCGACCGGAGTGGATGTTCCGTGAGCGTTTATATAGTCTATATCTTCAGGTGAAAGACCTGCTTTTTTCAGAGCACTCGTCATGCATGCAACAGCACCGCTGCCGTCGGGTCTGGGCGACGTCACATGATATGCGTCAGTATTGTTGCCGTATCCTGCGAGACTGCAAAGTATATTTGCACCTCTCTTCTTCGCGTGTTCCTCGGTTTCAAGCACGAGAGCTCCACCGCCTTCTCCCATCACGAACCCGTCATGATCCGCATCGAACGGTCTGCATGCAGTTTTCGGATCAGGATTTTTGGAAAGCGCCTTTGCCTGTGCGAGTGTTGACATTATGATAGGGCAGTGCGAGCTCTCGCCGCCTACTACCAGCATCACATCAGCTTCTCCCGAATTAAGCAGCATCGCTGCTATGCATATAGCATCGCCGCCTGATGAACATGCGGTGCTCACTGTGAAGCTCGGTCCGTGTATGCCGTATGATATCGCGATCTGCGCAGCGCCCAGATTTCCCAGTATCTTAGGCAGGAAACGCGGACTGACTTTCGTTTTGCCGTCGACACAGTAAGCCTTCTCGGTGTCGGCTATCTCCGAAGTGCCATTGAGCGCGGTAGCCATCACGATGCCGATCCTGTCTGATTCGGCGTCTATATCGATGCCGCTCTGTTTGATAGCTTCCTTCGCAGAAGCAAATGCGTACTGTATGAAAGTCCCGGTCTCCTTGGTGAGTTTAGGTGACATGTAGTTCTTAGGTTCGAAGCCCTTGACCTCGCCGGCTATGGTGATAGGAACATTTTCATCATGGAATCTAGTGATCTTCTCGATCCCGCACTTCATATCAACGATCCCCTGCCAGTATTCATCGACACCTATACCTACAGGCGTCACAGCCCCAAGGCCTGTAATTACCAAGTTTTTCATTTTGTATAAAACCTCCCCAAATCATGCCAATTATTTGTATTTTATCACAGACAATGTTAAAAGTCATCTTTAATTTGGGAATTTTGTTGACACGGCAACAGGCATTGGATATCATTTAAGGTATCAATCATACGGAGGCAATACTATGCTTAAAAAAGAGAAAATAGACAGGATCAACCATCTTGCGAAAAAATCCAAGGGCGAGGGGCTGACTGACGAAGAGAAAAAAGAGCAGGAACAGCTCAGGAAAGAATACATAGAGAAGTTCAGAGAGCATTTCAAGGGTCACTTGAACAGAGTGAAATTCGTCGAGGATCTGTCAGAAGAAGAGCTGGCGGAGATCCGGAGAGAAAAGGCTCAGGCTCAGAGAGAAAGGGAGAAAAAAGGACAAAATTAGTCTGTTTGCGACAGCGGGAAGCATCACGTTTCTCGCTGTTTTTATTTTATCATTTAAACAGCAAAGTCCCGCGTGCGGGCAGGGGGAAAGCAGGGGAATATGGAAAAGAGATATCTTAAATGGATCCTCATAACGGCGGCAGTCTGCATACTTGGACTAGCCCTGACGGGAGCTGCCGGTACACATGAGGCAAGGACTGTGAAAAAGCTGCTGGAAAAGCGCAGCGCAGTGATGGAAAGCGTGCTGTTCGGCGAGATAACGTATGACGAGGGAGAAAGGCAGCTCCGTCAGATAGAAGCGGGCAGGCTTTACACCGAAGACATCAGCGCACTCAGGGAATACGAGGACACGGATCTTGAGCGCATCAGAAAAATGGACATCGTCAGCATCGAGAAAAAGAGCCGGATCTACGACCGCATGACGTTTTGCATAAAGATCGAGTGGACTATAGCCGCCATGAATGGTATCGAAAGCATCACGTGCGAATACCTCGCGGGAGTCGATGTCAGCGACGGCGATTACAGGCTCATATCCTTTGAGATCCGGGAAGAATGATGATTACCTACTAAATTCATAGGAAAAATTTTATTTTATGCCCGAAACGTATTGCAATCTTCATTAAATTGGTATAATATAGTCCCAGAAAAAAACGTACATAAATTTTTATATAAAAGGAGTTTTATCATGAAACAGGTATATCTTGATTATTCGGCAACAACACCTGTTAAAGAAGATGTAGTCAGGGAGATGCTGCCGTTTTTCACGGAACGTTACGGCAACCCGTCCAGTCTCTATTCAGCAGGGCTAGATGCAAAGGCCGGGCTTGATGAAGCGAGAGCAAGGGTCGCAGGGCTTATCAACGCGGATCCCAAGGAGATCTTTTTCACTTCATGCGGCACCGAATCCGACAACTGGGTCCTCGAAGGGACTGCGAACGCATTCAAAGACAAGGGCAGACATATAATCACCAGCAGGATAGAGCACCATGCGATACTGCACACGTGTGAATATCTTGAAAAACTGGGCTTTGAAATAACTTATCTCGATGTTGACAGCGACGGATTCGTATCGCCTGATGCGCTCGAAAAAGCTATCAGAAAAGACACGATCCTCGTGAGCATAATGATGGTCAACAACGAGATCGGCACTATCGAACCGATAAAGGAGCTTGCGGCGGTTGCAAAGGCGCACGGCGTGCTTTTCCATACGGACGCTGTACAGGGTCTGGGCAATGTGCCTGTCGATGTGAAAGATCTGGGAGTCGACTTCCTCTCGATGTCGGCGCACAAAATATACGGACCGAAGGGCGTGGGTGCGCTTTACATTAGAAAGGGCGTGAGGATAACGAACTTCATGCACGGCGGAGCTCAGGAAACCAAGCGGAGAGCCGGTACTGAGAACCTGGCGGGCATCGCGGGATTCGGAAAGGCTGCGGAACTTGCGGCAGCGAATATGGAGCAGCACATAGAGCATTGCACGAAACTCAGGGACTATTTCTGGGAGCAGATAGAGGCGAACGTCTCAGGTGTGACGCTGAACGGTCCGCGCTACAAGAGGCACCCGGGCAATCTGAACGTGTCGTTCGACTATATAGAGGGCGAATCGATACTGCTGATGCTGGACGCATTCGGGATCAGCATTTCAACGGGGTCGGCATGTTCGTCAAAATCGCTCGTTCCGTCGCACGTGCTTGAGGCGATAGGGATCTCGATAACGAAGATGAACGGCACAGTGAGATTCACGGTAGGCGACTTCACGACGAAGGAAGATATAGATTATGTTGTTGAAACACTGGTAAAAGTCGTAGCACGACTCAGAGAATTATCCCCGGTAACGGGACAGGAAGGATGGTAGAAACATGGCACTGTATAACGATAAAGTAATGGATCATTTCCTGAATCCGCACAATGTAGGAGAAATCGAAAACGCTGACGGCATAGGCACTTACGGCAGCCCGGTCTGTGGAGACATGATGCAGATGTCGATCAATGTGGATGAAAACGATATCATAACCGATGCGAAGTTCAAGACTTTCGGATGCGGCAGCGCTATCGCCTCATCGAGTATGGCTACCGATATGATAATCGGCAAGAGCGTGGAAGAAGCACTGGAGCTTTCGAATAAGAAGATCGTCGACGAGCTCGGAGGCCTTCCTGCTGTAAAACTGCACTGTTCGGTCCTCGCAGAGCATGCTATAAAAGCTGCGATCTACGATTATGCGATGAAGAACGGCAAGACTTACAAGGGACTCGAAGGATTCGATCCTAATGAGGAAGAGGATCATCATCATGATATCGATGAAGAAGAATAAAGTGATATTAGGTCTGAGCGGCGGTGTGGACAGCACTGCCGCTGCTCTGATTTTAAAGGAAAAGGGATACGAGGTCACAGGTCTGTATTTCGATGTGTTCGGCGGCAGCGCCAAGTCGGAGAAAGGCAGAACCAGGGCCGAGACTGCTGCGGAGCAGCTCGGGATAAAGTTCATCTACAGGGATCTCAGCGATGAGTTCCGCGAAAAGGTGATCGGTAATTTCTGCAGCGAGTATTCGTGCGGCAGGACGCCTAATCCGTGCATCGTCTGTAACCCCGATGTAAAGTTCAGGGTGCTTATGGAGACTGCGGATCAGGAGGGCGCGCAGTACATAGCGACAGGGCACTATGCCGGAACATATCACGATAAGGCTACGGACACGTGGTTCATAAGACGTGCCGCAAACGAGACGAAGGACCAGTCGTACATGCTTTACAGACTTGGGCAGGAGGTCGTGTCGAGACTTCTGCTGCCGCTCAACGATGTCGATGACAAGGAAAAGATACGCGACATCGCGAGGAAAAACGATATGAAAAATGCCGAGGCAAAGGACAGTCAGGAGATCTGTTTCATCGAGGCAGACGACAACTACAAGGATTTCCTGAAGCGCCGCGGATACGAGTCTCCGGAGGGAGATTTCGTGGATGCGCAGGGAAATGTGCTGGGGCGTCACAAGGGGATCCTGAACTATACGATCGGTCAGCGAAAAGGTCTGGGCATCGCGCTCGGAAAACCTGCTTTCGTCACTGCGATAGACGGCGTGAAGAATCAGGTCGTGCTCGGCGACAATGACGATCTTTTCAAAACGGAGGTCTGTTCATCCGGGAATGTGATGTTCGGTGTCAGGACGGATGCTGCGTCAGATGCGGGCAGCTCGGTTGCGGCTGAGACTGCCGGGAGCGCCTGCACTGCCGAAGATGGAGGAACCGTGGACGGATGCGGCGGCGGTCAGGTGTGGCAGATGATCCCGGGCGAACTGAAAGCGTGGCTCGCTGATGGGATCAAGGCGAAGATCCGCTATGCTGCAAAGCCTGCGGAAGTATCTGTAACGCTGCTTGATGACGGCAGGATAATGGCTTCGTTCAGTGAACCGCAGCGCGCGCCGACACCGGGTCAGTCGATCGTGTTTTACAAAGGAGACCTCGTGATAGGCGGCGGCTTCATCGACTGAATGAAATACCGGACCGGATACTGAATGGGATCCGGACATCGGCTATGATTTGGATCCTTCGGCCGGTGTATCTGTAAAGGAAAAAAGAAGCAGAGAGATAACATTCATCAGCGTATGTTTTACGGCATAAGGTGTGGTATAATAATGTAGTTGAAATGCGATCACTGCGGTGATTGCGGTTTATGGTAAATTTGACAAGTAAGTTCAGAACAGTTTGAGGAGGTTTTCAAATGAGCGCTATCAAAAAGATACATACGGAGAACGCACCTGCAGCAGTAGGTCCATATTCACAGGCAGTCGAAGTAAACGGCATGCTTTACACATCGGGTCAGATCCCACTCGACCCGGCGACAGGCAATATGGTAGACGGCGACATCAAGGCGCAGGCAGACAGAGCGATGAAAAACACCGTCGCAGTGCTCGAGGCGGCAGGAACGACTGCTGACAAAGTCGTAAAGACGATGTGCTTCCTCGCTGACATGGATGACTTCGCAGCTTTCAACGAAGTTTACGCAGAGTATTTCACGGAAAAACCGGCGAGATCATGCGTAGCTGTCAAGTCGCTTCCAAAAGGCGCACTGTGCGAGATCGAAGTGATCGCAGCACTGTAGCATAATTCTGTTTTACATTCGTGACGAAAAGTGATATAATAATAGCATTCCGGATCGACAGAGCGATCGGGAACGCTGTGCGGATGTAGTTTAGTGGCAAAACCTTAGCTTCCCAAGCTAAAGTTGTGGGTTCGATTCCCATCATCCGCTCCATACTCAAAAGCCTGCAGTTTCAATACTTGCAGGCTTTTTTATCTGAAAAAAGTAACCCCTGCAGGTTTGATCGCTGCAGCAGTGTTGCGGTGTTGATGATTATCGGCAGGTGACAGTAAAAGCGTACGAAGAACATAGAAAAAAACCGGAGTTAAAATGGCAAAGATCATTAAAAAAGGATACCAGTTAGAAAAAGAATATTTAGATATACAAAGACGCGGAGAAGGGCATCAGAAAGAAAAGCGAAAAAACATCATGACAGCTTTGCTGATATGCTCTGCAATATACGCTGCAGTTATCTGCTTTGATGCATTTTACATAGGCGGAAAGTTGCTGATACCTGCATCTCTGGTATTTGCTCTTATAGTGATGTGTACATTTACATATTATATCTGTATACCGGGTCTGCATGATAATGATCATAAAGATATGCAAATACTTCGTTCAGGGATTTTCGGAGAACGGGTGACTGCTGAAGAGCTTTCTCTCCTTCCGGATGAGTATACGATTTTTCAGGACATCGAGGTAGAATATGATGGAAAAATCAGCGAAATAGATAATATAGTCGTAGGAAAAAGCGGAGTGTTTATTGTTGAAAGCAAGAACCATGTAGGGGTGATTGCAGGTGATTATGATGATACTTACTGGACACAGGATAAAATCAGTAGAGGCGGAAAACTGTATTCAAAAGAAATCTACAGCCCGGTAAAGCAGGTAGGCACGCATATATACCGGCTGGCAAATCTGCTGCGCGACAATGGCGTCTTTACATATGTCAGAGGGATAGTTTATTTTACTAATGCGAACACTTCAGTTCATATATCCGGAAATGAGAATGATATACCTGTGTTTTCCTACTGCGACGCCGAAATGATGCGCCGGGTGATACTGAATGGCGATGCTCGTCTTACGGTTGCAGAAGCAGATCACATTGTCAGCATTATTTATGCATTATAAATGCTGATAGCATATACCTGGGAAATCATATTTTTATTTATAATCGGATATTATGGAGGAGTATTATGGAAATCAAAAAGATATATCATGAATTTTCGGTCTGTAAAGTCGCAGACTACTTGCAGGGCGACATGGATAGGGCACACCGCCATCATCGCTCAAGTGAATTGTAAACTCCGTCCTCATATGATAAAATCTGTCATATAACAATAATGATGATCTATGAGGAGGGCATCCATAAATGAAGAAGAACAGATTAGGCAATACGGATCTGTATGTTTCTCCGGTTTCGTTCGGTGTGCTGACGGTGGGGAACACGCAGCTGGATCTGCCAGTGGAAGAGGGCGCGGAGCTCATAAAATATGCTATTTCACAGGGCGTGAATTTTTTTGATACGGCGCAGTACTACGAGACATATCCGTATCTGCGCGAAGCGCTGAAGGATATCGACATGAGTGCCGGCTCGAAGGGGAGACCTGTGATCTGCACGAAGTCTCTGGACCTTTCGTATGAGGAGATGGAGTATGCGATCGAGGAGGCGCTGCGGGAGCTGGACACGGATATGATCGAGATATTCCTGCTTCACGAGGTCAGGCAGGATCCCGACTGGGAGATGCGAAAGGGCGCGTGGCAGTGCCTGATCGACTATAAGGCAAAGGGCGTGCTCAAGGCGATCGGAGTTTCCACACATCATGTAGATGTAGTGGAAAGGATGTCAGATGTTCCTGAATGTGACGTCGTGTTTCCTCTGATAAACTATGCAGGGCTCGGGATCAGGAAGGGCGACGGTCCGGGAACCAGCGAGGAAATGGCGGCAGCTATAAAGAAGTGCGCTGATGCGGGAAAAGGGCTGTTCGCGATGAAAGCGTTCGGCGGCGGCAACCTCACGGGTCATTACATGAAAGCGCTGAACTACGTCGCAGGACTCGAGGGCATATCGTCGATCATGGTAGGCCTGGGAAAAAAAGAAGAAGTCGACAATCTCGTCGCATATGCGGAGGGAAAGCTGCCGGTGGATTTCCAGCCTGACGTGAGCCGCAAGAAGATACGCATCGATCCCGGCGACTGTGAAGGCTGCGGAAGATGCATAGAAAGATGCCCTAACAAGGCGATATTCCGCAACGACAGAGGACTGGCCCAGGTGGATCACGCAATCTGTCTCACATGCGGATACTGCGCACCGGTCTGTCCGGTGAGGGCGATAATAATGTTCTGATTTTTCACTTAGGGATTGACACAGATGCTTTTGTAGTGTAAAGTGATATAGACGATGATTTTAATGCGATAAAGCGATAACACACTGCTTTATCGATACTGAACACAATGACACTGTTATTTATGGAGGATCACAATGAAAAAGAAGATTTTATGCATCACAATGATAATGTTAATGGCATTCGGCGTGTTTGCACTCACAGGCTGCGGCGGATCAGACAGTTCATCAGACACTGAAAAGCTGGTGATAGGTCTTGACGATACATTCGCGCCTATGGGTTTCAGAGATGAAAAAGGCAACCTCGTCGGATTCGATATCGATCTGGCAAATGCCGTAGGCGAAGAACTCGGAATGGAAGTGGAATTCAAGCCGATCGACTGGAACGCTAAGGAAACTGAACTCGAAGCAGGAACTATCGACTGCGTATGGAACGGTATGTCCATAACTCCTGAGAGACAGGAAAAAATGGCGCTTTCCAACAAATACCTCAATAACAAGATCGTGCTCATGACACTTGCTGATTCGGATACAGACGTTACCGATGCAGCACAGCTTGCTGATCTGAAGATAGGAACACAGGTCGATTCATCAGCTCTCGAAATGCTCAAGGCAAACGAAGCGTATGATTCATTCAAGGACAACATCAGCGAATATGACACATATGACACTGCCATCATGGATCTGAAAGCAGGAAGAGTAAATGTCATCGCAGTTGACCAGGTTCTCGGCGAATACACTAACAAGAACCTCGGCGGAGAGATGAAGGAATGCACTTACTCACTCGGAGATGACTACTATGTCATCGGATTCGCAAAGGATAACACTGAACTCAGAGACAAGGTCAACGACGCTATCAAGACTCTGGTAGACAACGGCACAGCTGCTGACATCAGCAATGACTGGTTCGGCAAGAACATCGTGGTATTCGAGCCGCTCGAAGACTAATACGAAACACTGCCTTTACACAGACAGACTTCTCCTGAAATACAGTCAGGTGATAGTCTGTCTGTTTTGTGACGTATAAAGGATATACAGAATAATGACAGCTGCCGGCGAAAGCACGGCAGCAGCTATATGAGAGAACGGGAGGATTTTCCGTATCTCGTTTTTCTATGTTTGAAGTGATTTAGTGATTTTAAAGTAAGGATGTTATTATGGACAAGTTAATGGAGTTCCTGCCTTTCATGCTCGAAGGCGCCGTGGTAACGATAGAGCTGTTCGCACTGACGATCGTGATATCGCTCCCGCTCGGTCTGCCTATAGCACTCGGCAGCAACAGCCGCATAAAACCGCTCAGCATTATTTGCAAGATATACGTATGGATCTTCAGAGGAACGCCGCTCCTGCTGCAGCTGTTCTTCTTTTACTTCTTTTTCCCGCTGGTGCTCAATATACAGATGAACGCATTTGTGACCGTGGTGCTCACCTATGTGCTCAACTATGCCGCATATTTTGCTGAAATATACAGAGGCGGCATCAACAGCATAGACAGGGGTCAGTACGAGGCAGCCCATGCGCTGGGGCTTTCCAAGAGACAGACGATGGGGGACATCATACTCCCGCAGACGATGAAGGCGATACTGCCGCCTGTCGTGAACGAAACGATAACGCTCGTAAAAGACACCGCACTGGCATCATCGCTGCCGGTCATCGAACTGATGAAAGCGACGAACAGTGCAGTAAACAGGATGACAGATATGACTCCGTTTTTCTTTGCAGCGATCATATATCTGATCATGACATTCGTGCTCACTGTGGTCGCAGGCAGGCTGGAAAAGCATTTCTCAAGATATGATGCGAAGGAGGACTGGTGATGAGCAGAGAGAATATACTGGAAATGAAAAACATCGTTAAGGACTATTCGGGTTTCAGGGCGGTCGACAACGTGGACTTTTCGATGCATAAGGGTGAGATCGTGGCGATCATCGGACCGTCCGGTTCCGGAAAGAGCACGCTGCTGCGATGCATCAACGGTCTCAACAGCATAACTTCCGGAGAGATAGAGCTCAAGGGAACTACGGGAATGGTGTTCCAGCATTTCAATCTCTTTCCTCATATGACTTGTATCGAAAACATCACGTATGCTCCGATAAAGGTCAAGAAGGAGAAGAGAGAGGACGCATATGCGAATGCGCACAACCTCCTCAAGATGGTCGGACTGGAAAACAAGGCCGACGTCTATCCGGCGCACCTTTCCGGCGGACAGAAGCAGAGGATAGCTATCGCCAGAGCTCTCGCGATGAAGCCTGACATCATGCTGTTCGACGAGCCTACTTCGGCGCTCGACCCCGAGATCACGGGCGAAGTACTCAACGTAATGAAGCTGCTGGCCAAGGAGCACACTACGATGATCGTCGTTACGCACGAAATGGGATTTGCCAAGGAAGTCGCAGACAGAGTGATCTTCATGGACGGAGGCAAGATCGTAGAACAGGGACCTCCGAAAAAGATCTTCGAAACTCCCGAAAACGAACGTCTTATCGCGTTCCTCGGCTCGATGCTGAGAGCGTAGGACATATATAAGGATATGTAAAGGGCAGGCGGCTTTTCTGCAAAGCTCCTGCTCTTATTTTATGTCTTATTTAGTGAAACTGTCTGAAAATTTTTTCCTGTTGACACGTGCTTTATGGTATGATATAAACATAAGGATGTTAAATTGTAAATTGATTTTGGAGAACGCGATGAGAGAAGATTACGGAAGATTCATTAGAGTTGCAGATCTTGATAACATAGCTGTGGAACACCTCGTTTCTGCTGGTATTGATATTTCGCTTTTTGCAGATCGTTATATTTTACCCGGTCTTACAGATGTACATGTGCATTTGAGAGAGCCGGGTTTTTTATATAAGGAAACGATGGCGAGCGGTACGATGTCAGCTGCGGCCGGAGGGTTCACCGACATATTTTCGATGCCGAACCTGGATCCGTGCCCGGACAGCATGGAAAACCTCAAAGTACAGCTCGACATAATAGCAAGGGATGCGAAGGTCAACGTTTTTCCGTACGGAGCGATCACGAAAGGCGAGCTCGGAAACGAGCCTGCCGATATGGAAGCAATGGCGGAGCACGTGATCGGATTTACCGATGACGGCAGAGGCGTTGCATCAGAAAACATGATGCGCGACGCGATGAAGCGCGCGAAGAAGCTAGGGAAGCTGATAGTGGCACACTGCGAAGACGAGAGCTTTCCGAAAGAAAGCTCCGAAAGCGAATGGAAACAGCTCGAACGCGACATAGAACTCGTAAGAGAGACCGGCTGCGGATACCACGTATGCCATGTTTCCACTAAGGAATCCGTAGAACTTGTCAGGAAAGCGAAAGCCGAAGGACTCGACATCACATGTGAGACAGCGCCTCACTACCTGACGATCTCACGCGATGAAACAGAAGACAGCGGCCGGTTCAAGATGAATCCGCCGATAAAGGGCGCCGAAGACAGAGCTGCCCTGATAGAAGCGGTAAAGGACGGCACTATCGACATGATAGCGACAGATCATGCGCCGCACAGCCTTGAGGAAAAGAGCAGAGGCTTCGCAGGCAGCGCATTCGGGATCGTCGGCATGGAAACCGCATTCCCGGTGATGTACACAGAACTCGTCGAAAAGGGCGTGATCACGCTGGACAGACTCATAGAACTGATGTACACGATGCCGAGAAAGCGTTTCGGCATCAACACATGCAGCATCGAAGAGGAGCTGCACAAGGAGAAGCCGACATTTGCGATCTGGGATCTCGATGAAAGCTACAAAGTCGATCCCGAAAAATTCATGACTCTGGGAAGGAGCTGTCCGTTCGACGGATGGGATGTAAAGGGCAGGTGCCTGATGACTGTCGTTGACGGCAATGCCGTATGGCAGTACAAATAGTACGTCGTCATGAATGATATGTATGATATTAATGGGATGATGTTGCATAAACAGACATTCGATATGGAGAAACAGCAATGAAAAAATCGGATTTCACAATACTTTCGAATAGAAAAATAGCAGACAGGACATATGAAATGAAGCTCTCGGCGCCGGAAGGCACCGGCGTCACGAATGCAGGCCAGTTCATCAACATCAGAATAGAAGGCTTCTTCCTGAGAAGACCGATCTCAATATGCGACTGGACTGACGGAGAGATGACCATAATATACAAGATCGTTGGGAACGGCACGGAAGCGATGAGCGTGATGCCCGCAGGCAGAACGCTGGATGTGCTCTGCCCGCTTGGAAACGGCTATGACATAAGCGAGGAGCGCTGCATAGGAGACAGACCTCTGCTCGTCGGAGGGGGTGCAGGAGTCCCGCCGATGTACGGGCTTTGCAGACTTCTGCTCGACCGGGGGAAAAAACCGGTCGTAGTGCTCGGCTTCAACACGGCAGACGAGAGCTTTTACATAGAAGAATTCAAAAAGCTCGGTGCCGAGGTCATCGTTTCGACGGCCGACGGCAGCATGGGAGTGCAAGGTTTCGTGACAGACGTGATGAAAACTCTCGATTACAGTTACATATTCTCGTGCGGACCGCTGCCGATGCTCAGAGCGATAGACGAGACGGCGCCTGCAGAAGTATGCGGTCAGTTCAGCTTCGAGGAGCGCATGGGCTGCGGTTTCGGAGCCTGCATGGGCTGCTCATGCAAAACTAAATACGGAAATAAAAGGATATGCAAAGAAGGACCGGTGCTGGAAAGAGGTGAGATAATATGGTAAATACAAAAGTCGACCTGTGCGGAATCACACTGGACAACCCGGTGATGGCAGCCAGCGGCACATTCGGATACGGCTATGAATTCGCCGAGCTGTTCGACATAAACATGCTGGGAACATTCTCTTTCAAGGGCACCACTCTGGAACCGAGATTCGGAAACCCGACTCCGAGGATAGCCGAGTGCAGAGAGGGGCTGATAAACTCGATCGGCCTGCAGAATCCGGGTATCGACAAGGTGATAGAGGAAGAACTGCCGAAACTCAGCAACTGTTTACATAAAAAAGTTATGGCAAACATAGGCGGATTTTCTGTTGACGAATACGTCGAGGTGTGCAGACGCCTTGACGCGTGCGATCAGGTAGGGTGGCTGGAAGTCAATGTTTCCTGCCCGAACGTCCACGGGGGCGGTATCGCGTTCGGCACTGACCCGGACGCTGCGGGACAGGTGGTGAGAGCAGTGAAAGATGCAGTCAGAAAACCGGTGATCGTGAAGCTTTCGCCTAACGTCACAGATATAGTTTCCATCGCGAAAGCCTGCGAGAACGCCGGTGCGGACGGTATCTCGCTGATAAACACGATGCTGGGCATGAGGATAGATCTCAAGACGAAAAAGCCGGTAGTGGCAAATATAATGGGCGGCTTTTCGGGACCTGCAGTGTTCCCGGTGGCCCTCAGGATGGTATATCAGGTGTATGAGGCGGTGGATGTGCCGATCATCGGCATCGGCGGCGTCTCGACAGCTTCAGATGTAATAGAGATGATGCTGGCAGGAGCGACGGCAGTGCAGATCGGGGCAGCCAACCTGACTGATCCGTATGTGTGCAGAGACATAGTGCTGCAGCTGCCGGAGACGATGAAAAAATACGGTATAAGTGATCTTAGAGAGATAACAGGAGGTGCACATTAATGGGAAAAGACGTAATAATCGCATGTGATTTCAGCAGCAGTGAGGAAACGCTGCGCTTTCTCGACAAGCTGAGAGAAAAGAGACCATACGTGAAGATCGGTATGGAGCTTTTTTATGCAGAAGGCCCTGATATCGTAAAGACCCTGAAGACGAGAGGACACAAGGTATTCCTCGATCTGAAGCTCCACGACATCCCTAACACGGTCAGAAAATCGATGAGCGTGCTCGCAGGACTCGGCGTAGACATGTGCAATGTGCATGCTGCCGGAACGATAGACATGATGAAAGCGGCGATCGAGGGACTCAGCTCGGGAGGCGGAGAGCGTCCGCTGCTGATAGCTGTCACTCAGCTGACTTCCACGACCGAGGAAAGGATGCAGCGCGATCTGCTGATAGACAGAGGTATGGAGCAGGTGGTCGCCCACTATGCGGCTAATGCAAAGGCTGCAGGTCTCGACGGAGTCGTATGTTCTCCGCTCGAATCACCTGAGGTGCACGACATGTGCGGCGGAAGCTTCCTGACTGTGACCCCGGGAGTGCGCTTTGCAGATGACGACAAAGGCGATCAGGCCAGAGTCACCACGCCTGCAAAGGCAAAGGAGCTCGGCTCTGACTATATCGTAGTCGGCAGGAGCATCACGGCATCAGACGATCCGCTCGCGGCATACGAAAGATGCATCAAAGAATTCGTTGACTGACAAACGCTGAGAATTTACATAAAACGGAGGTAGAAAATGAAGAGAGAAATAGCAAAAGGACTGCTTGACATCGAAGCGGTTTTCCTGAGCCCGCAGAAGCCTTTCACATGGGCGAGCGGGATCAAAAGCCCGATATACTGCGACAACAGACTGATACTTACTGCGCCTGAGATCAGAAATACGGTCGAGCAGGCAATAGCAGACACTGTAAAAGAAAATTATCCTCAGGCCGAGGTGCTGATGGGAACAAGCACTGCCGGCATAGCGCACGCAGCGATCGCAGCTCACATCATGGGGATCCCTATGGGATATGTGCGTTCGGGTGCAAAGGATCACGGCAGGAACAACCGTATCGAAGGTCGTCTCGAAAAGGGGCAGAAGGTCGTAGTCATAGAAGATCTGATCTCGACCGGCGGCAGCGTGACAGACGTAGTGGAAGCCCTGCGTGAAGCAGGCGCCGAAGTCCTCGGCGTAGTGAGCATCTTTACATACGGGATGAAAAAGGGCCTCGAAAGACTGGCGGCGGCAGACGTGAAAAACATAAGCCTGACAGACTTCGATACGATCTCGCAGGTCGCAGCCGAAACCGGGTACATCAAAGAATCAGATCTTGTCAAACTCAAGGCTTTCAGAGACGATCCGCAGGACGAAAGCTGGATAGAAAAATAGTAAGACAGAACGATAACTTGCTTCAGATATATCGGAATTATCAAAACGTGATCAAAAGGAGGTACAAATGAAACATTTGATCGACATCATGCAGCTCGGGACAGAAGAAATCGATGAGATGATAAGTGTTGCAAAGGACATAATCGCTCATCCGGAAAAGTATGCTGAAAAATGCCATGGAAAGAAGCTGGCAACGCTGTTTTTCGAGCCGTCGACCAGAACGAGACTCAGCTTTGAAGCTGCTATGTATGAGCTCGGCGGAAACGTGCTGGGATTCTCGGAAGCCCAGAGCTCTTCAGCATCAAAGGGCGAAAGCGTAGCTGACACTATAAGGACAGTAGGTGCATATGCCGACATAATCGCAATGAGGCACCCGAAAGAGGGCGCACCGATGGTCGCTTCGAGAAAGTCGACAGTCCCTGTGATAAACGCAGGAGACGGCGGCCACAACCACCCTACACAGACGCTCACTGACCTTCTGACGATCAGCAGGGAAAAGGGCAGGCTCAGCGACATGACAGTCGGTCTGTGCGGAGACCTCAAATTCGGACGTACGGTGCACTCGCTGATAAGTGCGATGTCGCGCTATGAAAACGTGAAGTTCATACTGATATCGCCTGAAGAGCTTAAGATACCTGAATATCTCAAGCATGAAGTACTTGAGAAAAACAGTATCGAGTACATCGAGACTACAGACCTCGAAGCAGCCATGCCGCAGCTCGACATACTTTACATGACGAGAGTCCAGAGAGAGCGTTTCTTCAACGAACAGGACTATATAAGACTCAAGGACAGCTATATCCTCACGCCGGACAAGCTGGACAACGCGAAGGAAGACCTGAGCATACTCCATCCGCTGCCTCGTGTTAACGAGATCTCGGTCGCTGTCGACGACGATCCGCGAGCAAGATATTTCGAGCAGGTGCTCAACGGCAAATTCATAAGAATGGCACTGATTCTCAAGCTTCTGGAGGTGAAATAAATGATCATAGGAAAGATAGAAAACGGTATAGTTCTCGACCACATCAAAGCAGGCGCGGGCATGAAGCTTTACAAGATCCTGGGTCTGGACTCCCTGGACTGCCAGGTGGCTCTGATCAAAAATGCAGAGAGCCAGAAGCTCGGCAGAAAAGATATCATCAAGATAGACAGGATCATTGACGTCAATCTCGATGCGATCGGCTATATCGATGCAGGCATCACTGTAAACATCATCGAAAACGGCAAGCTTGCAAAGCGCACGCACATCGAGCCGCCTGAGGAGATCACAGATGTCATAAAGTGCAGGAATCCGCGATGCATCACTACTACGGAGCAGGAACTGCCGCATGTGTTCAGGCTCACTGACAGAGAAAATCTAGTCTACAGATGCATATACTGCGAGAGCAAAGCAAAATAGTGTAAAAGTTTTATAAAAATATCGTGAAATGACGTCTGACATCATCCGGAATGCCCGTGACGGGATCGTTCAGGTTTGATGTGCAAGACGTCATTTTTATTGAAATTGTAATGTATTTCTGGTATACTTAAAAAGTCGGCTCCGCCGGTATCTTTTGCTGGCGGGCAGTTTTTTTGATATTATGGAATATCGCAAAGCGGTATTTCCTGCATTATAAAGGACCGGATGCAGGTATTCATGTCTGCCGGTGTCCGGATTTTAGGAGGATAAACATCATGGAAAAACTCGGTTTGAATAAAATCAGAGAACTGTTTTTAAGCTTTTACGAATCAAAGGATCATTACAGGAGACAGAGTTTCCCGCTGGTTCCCGGCAAGAATGAAAAGAGTCTGCTTCTGATAAACTCAGGCATGGCGCCGCTGAAGCCTTACTTCGCGGGGATCGAGACTCCGCCCAGCAAGCGTATGACTACATGCCAGAAATGTATAAGGACAGGTGACATCGAAAACGTGGGCTTCACATCAAGACACGGTACATTTTTTGAAATGCTCGGAAGCTTTTCGTTCGGAGACTATTTCAAGAAGGAGTCTCTGACATGGGGCTGGGAGTTCATCACTCAGGTGCTGCATATGCCGACTGACAAGCTCTGGGCTACTGTTTACGAGGATGACGATGATGCGTATGCTATCTGGAGAGATATGATCGGTCTGCCGGAGGAAAGGATCGTCCGTCTCGGAAAGGACGACAACTTCTGGGAGATCGGAACCGGTCCGTGCGGTCCATGTTCTGAGATCTACTATGACAGAGGCGAAAAGTACGGCTGCGACAATCCTGACTGCAAACCGGGATGCGACTGCGACAGATACGTAGAGTTCTGGAACCATGTGTTCACTCAGTTCAGCCGCGATGACGAAGGCAGCTACTCTGATCTCGCACACCCCAACATCGATACAGGAATGGGGCTCGAACGCCTCGCATGCATCATGCAGGGCGTCGACTCGATATTCGATATAGATACTATAAAGCATATACTCGACGGTGTCGTTCAGGTCTCCGGCGTGGAATACAAAAACGGAGAAGCTGACACCGACGTTTCGATAAGGATAATCACAGACCACCTCAGATCGATGACGTTCATGATCGGCGACGGTATCACTCCGGGTAATGAAGGAAGAGAATACGTCCTCAGAAGACTCATCAGAAGAGCTGCGAGACACGGAAGGCTCCTCGGCATCGAAGGACCGTTCCTCTCAAAACTCTGCGGCAGAGTCATCGACGTATCGGCGAATGCTTATCCTGAGCTGGAAAAGCGCCGTGTGATGATCGGCAAGATCGTAGCCGCTGAAGAAGACAGATTCGCAGCTACCATCGATCAGGGCACGAGGATAATAAACGGGTACATCGACGATCTCAAGTCATCCGGAAAGACAGTGCTTGACGGCGAGAGCGCATTCAAACTTCACGATACATACGGATTTCCTATTGATCTTACGAGAGAGATCCTCGAAGAATCGGGATTTTCAGTAGACGTCAAAGGCTTCGAAGCGGCCATGGCAGAGCAGAAAGAACGTTCACATGTCGAGCAGGCAATGGAAGGTGCCGGCTGGGATGAAGCGTCGAATGCTTTCGTACACGGTGAGGAGACTGAATTCACAGGATATGACACGCTGGTGACGTTCGGCACAGTCAAGTCGATATTCCGCGATCAGAATACGCTCAGCAGCGTTAAAGAAGGTGAAACATGCATGATCGTCCTCGACAAGACTCCGTTCTATGCGGAAAGCGGCGGTCAGGCAAGTGACGAAGGATACATGTACAACGATGGCTGTGCGCTGCAGATCATCGAAGTCAAGAAAATGGGCAAGGCTTTCGTGCACAAGGCAGTAATGCTCAGCGGAGAGCTCAAAGTCGGAGACAGCGTCGAAGCTATGCCGCTCGCTATACAGAGAAACAGGACGTCTGCGAACCATACTGCAACTCACCTGCTGCACAAGGCTCTTCAGGAGGTTCTCGGAGATCATGTAAAACAGGCAGGTTCGTCCGTCACAAAGGACGGACTCAGGTTTGACTTCAATCACTTCCAGGCTATGACTAAAGAAGAGATAGACAGTGTCGAAGAGATGGTCAACAACAAGATCAGTCATTTTCTGGATGTCACTACAGAAGTGATGTCTGCAAAAGATGCTGCAAAGACCGGCGCCACTGCACTCTTTGGTGAAAAGTACGGCGATACTGTCAGAGTCGTTTCGATAGGAGACTACAGCTGCGAGCTGTGCGGAGGAACACATGTGAAAAACTCCGGACAGATAGGTGCATTCAAGATACTCAGCGAATCAGGCGTCGCTTCGGGAGTGAGAAGGATAGAAGCTGTTACAGGAATGGGCATTTTCGAAAAATACAATGAAGATGAAGCTCTTATATCAGAAGTTTCAGGTGTACTCAAAGCAAAACGCGATATGATCGCGGACAAAGCGGCAGCGCTTACTGATGAAGTCAAGGCTCTCAGGAAAGAAGTCGAAGAACTCAAGACGGCAGAGATGAACAAGGGTCTTGGCAGCCTTATAGATGAAGCTGCTGAAGTGAATGGAGTAAAACTGATCACAAAGCAGTTCGATGATTACAGCATCAATGACCTGAGGGGTCTTTCGGACCAGATCAAGGCTGACAACAAGGGCATCGCTATGGTATTCGCTGCAGTTTCAGGCGGCAAGGTGACATTCCTCGTTTCACTGTCAGACGATGTCGTGGAAAAAGGCTATCACGCCGGCAAGATGATCAAGGAGATCGCAGCAGCAGCAGGCGGCGGCGGTGGCGGCAAGGCTGACATGGCACAGGCCGGCGCGAAGGATCCTGCCAGGATCTCGGATGCTTTTGCAAAGGCTGCAGAACTGCTGCAGGCATAATGATGTGATAATTTTGTGTAAATATATGTTTTTACTTGTATTTAAGTATATCAGGGTGTTATAATTTCGATATATAGATGAACGGAGGTTATACGATGGATAGGCAAACTAGAATGTATGATAATTTCGATAAAATAGAACAGAGAACTATTGAAGAGATTTTGAATATAGTATACGATGCGCTGGAGGAAAGAGGTTACAATGCTATCGATCAGATGGTAGGATATATTTTATCCGGCGATCCTTCATACATTACGAGCCACAACAATGCCAGAAACGTAATGGGAAGAATCGAAAGAGACGATCTGGTAGAGGAACTCATCAGAGCATATCTCCGCAGATAATGACTATTAAAAAGGCGAACAGCGATGTCCGCCTTTTTCTTTTGATTGAAGCAATATATAACAGACAATGGCATATGACTTTAAATAAAGTAATAGAGATCGATACAGGAAAACAATTGATTTCTGTAAAAAAATTATGTTAACTATGGATCGTGAATCGGGAAGGATAAAAAACTAATGAAAAAACTGGCACTTGACGTAGGTGATAAGACTATAGGCGTTGCTGTAAGTGATGCGCTCAATATAACGGCGCAGGGAGTAACGACCATAGAAAGAGTAGGGATCAGAAAGGATTCCGGCAAGGTAATGGATTATATCAGGGAATTTGGCTGCGATACTGTCGTGATCGGACTTCCTAAAAAGCTCGATGGAACTGACAGTCCGCAGACCGAGAAAGTATACGAATTCAAAACGATGCTCGAAAATAAAATGCGCAGCAGCGGTATGTCAGATGTAAAGATCGAATTCTACGACGAACGTCTGACTACAGTTATGGCAGAAAAAGTTTTGATCGAGGCTGATGTGAGTCGCGGCAAACGAAAAAAAGTGATAGACAAACAGGCCGCAGTAATAATCCTGCAGGGATATCTGGCTTCATTATAGGGATAACAGAGACAGGAGAGATGTTTTAGCGAGACTTAACTATTCCTATAATCATAATTATCGGAATAGTTAAGGCCAAAAGCTCATATATCCTGCAATATACCTATATCTTGTAGTGCACCTCGCCAGTCACGTTTATTACGAAATGGTGCTTCAGCCGTCTTGCAGGACATCCGGTGATGCTCGAATCATATGTATCTGTGTATCTTAAACACCATATAAGAAAAACAGGCATTTGCAGTTTTATATGCAGTGCCTGTTTTTCTTGATTGGAATATATGTTTATTATGATTATTTCGAGATGTTTCTCTTATATTTTTAAAGGAATACATTTTATAGATTTTCCGGTACTGAGATCGTCATCCCGGGTTCAAGATCTGATGCCTCGATATCGTTTGCTTTGCATATCTCAAATACAGCTTTTCGCGTGTCTGTATCATCGGACTTGTATGTATTTGCGATATCCCATAAAGTATCTCCATAGCATATCTGTACTTCTTTATATTTTGTTTCTGTCAGTGCTCTTGAAACATTCAGTCCTGAAACAGCTCCCATGATACCGATCATAAGGCCTGCCATTATAACAACAGATGTTATGAACCTGAATTTTGATTTGATTCTGTATTTTTTTCTGCAAGTAGTTTTCATATGACACTCCTCACTTCCCTGTTTTGTAAAAACATTTGTTCTTTTGATGTAAGTAAAGTATATCAGAATATGTGTTCGCTGTCAATGGATAAATAAACATTTGTTCGCAAAGATTCGCAAAATGGACGCTGCTGATCATAATACCAATAATTCACACTAACAGACCGGATTTCGGCATTTTTGTGCTGAAAAGATTGTTTTTATCAAGGCTGTTTACCAAGAATAGGTTTTGCAGCAATAACTTTTGGTAAATTATCTTGAAAAATGGGGCTTTTTTCAATAAAAAATACCAAAGACAAACTATCTATCAGTTGACTTTGGTAAACGCACGTTCTTAAGAAGCTGTTTTATGAGTATTTTTACCAAAAACAGATTTTTATAACTTATCTTTTGGTTTTGCTGCAAAACCGTGCATGAATTTTTGCTGCAAAACCCTGACTTAGCACTGAACTCATGTCTTGGAATTTCAGTACTAGACTCGCTCCGTCACCAGCATGAAACCGGCGTCAGACAGTTCGTGTTTGATCTCGTTTATCTGATCGTGATCTCGTGTCTCAAGTGCGATCTTCAGGAAACAGCTCGTTATCGCCATATTCGCATCAGCTCTGTCGTGATGCACAGCAACTACATTGCCGCCGCAGCGTGCGATTATCTCAGCTACTTCCTGGAGCTGTCCGGGCTTGTCGGTGAGAGCTATCGTGAGGTTCGCATTTCTTCCGCTTGTCACGAGACCTCTCGTTATAACACGGTTGAGTATGTTCACATCTATATTTCCGCCTGATACTATGCACGCGACTTTTTTGCCTTCGACAGGCAGCTTGTCGAACAGTACTGCGGTTACAGCAACTGCTCCGGCGCCTTCAGCAATCACCTTCTGTTTTTCGATCAGTGCCAGTATCGCTGCTGCGATCTCGTCTTCGGATACGGTTACTATCTCATCAACGTATTCCTCTACCAGCTTGAAAGTAGTATCTCCCGGCTGCTTTACAGCGATGCCGTCTGCAAATGTCGCAGCTGACTTGAGCATCACCGGATGTCCTGCAAGATGACTCTCATACATGCTGGCTGAGCCGGCCGCCTGCACACCATATATCTTTATGCTCGGATCGAGATGCTTGACTGCATAAGCTACTCCGGAAATCAGTCCGCCGCCGCCGATCGGGACAACTATCGCATCAAGGTCTTCGATCTCATCCAGGATCTCCAGACCTATCGTACCCTGCCCTGCTATCACTTCATCGTCATCGAAAGGGTGGATGAAAGTAGCGCCGGTTTCTTCCTGTATCCTCAGCGCTTCTGCATACGCATCATCGTATACTCCCTTTACCAGGCGTATGTCTGCTCCGAGCTGCTTGGTAGCCTCGACCTTGCTGAGCGGTGCACCGTCCGGCATGCATATTATCGATTTTATACCATTGTGAGACGCAGCCATAGCAACACCCTGAGCATGGTTTCCTGCACTGCATGCGATGATGCCGTGCGCTTTTTCTTCATCAGTGAGCTGACTTATTTTATAATAGGCGCCTCTGAGTTTAAAGCTTCCTGTTTCCTGAAGGTTTTCAGTCTTGAGGTAAAGCTCGCATTTGTCCGAGAGCTTCGTGGCTTTGATAAGATCTGTTTTTCTTGCAACATTTTTCAGTACGAATGCTGCGTGATATATTTTGTCAAGTGTAAGCATATGTTTTTCTCCTGTCAATAGTAAAGCGATGTAAAGTGTGAACGTTGCATCACATGTTCATGAGTCTTTCGTAGCACTTGTCCAGAAAAATTGTGATCTTTTTCCTGAATATCAGACCAAGTACGAAAAGAACGACTGCAACAGCTGCGATGACTGCAGCGCTGACGTATCCGCCTGTGTATATCTGTCTTCCTATGAGCAGGCTGCCCATCATTCCGGGAGAGCGGCCTATCAGCGAGACGATCAGAAACGGCTTGAGTTTCATTTCGGAAAGTCCTGCAACGTAGTTGCATAGATCCTTGGGGACTCCCGGTATAAGGAATATCAGGAAGACCAGTACGACCGCCTTCTTGCTGTTCAGCGTTTCGAGCATGCTTTTTATCTTTTCTTCTCCAAAGATGAGATGCATAGCATCATGTCCAAGCAGTTTTGCTATATAATATGTCAGAACGGAACCCAGAAACGCACCTATGAGCGAGTATAGGTACCCCAGCCAGAAACCGTACATATATCCGGCTGCAAACTGCAGCCACTGCCCCGGGATTATGCATATAACTATCTGGAGTATCTGTGAACCTATATATATGAATACGCTTTGAGCCTTGTACTGTTTAAACAGCGCCTCGACATTTTCCATATTAGAGAACATCTGTATCCATTCATGATGAGCGAAATATATATATAGAGGTAATCCTATAAGAATGACCAGCAGAAGTGCAAATTTGAATAAAGCACCGAATATCTTGAAATATTTTCTGAGTTTGTTCTTCTTTACCGTTGAAATAGTCATTTTTTCCTCACTAGTTAAAGAGAGGTCTGAAACAGACCTCATTCATTAAACAACAGTTATAAGTTTTTCATCATAAAGCTCCTGCAATGCCTTGATAACACCGAACTTCGAGTGTTCATAAGTGAGACCTCCCTGGAAGTACACGACATAAGGCGGTCTTATAGGTGCATCTGCGGAAAGCTCTATCGAAGAACCCTGCACGAATGCGCCGGCAGCCATTATTACAGGATCGTCATATCCCGGCATATCCCATGGCAGAGGAGTAACGTGTGAGTCAACAGGCGCTGCAGCCTGGATACCCTTGCAGAATGCTATCACACCCTCCGGAGTGCCGAGTTTTACCGCCTGTATGATATCACTCCTCATATCATCGGGTTTAGGACAAACATCATATCCCAGCAGTTCAAAAGCCTTTGCACACAGTATAGCACCCTTTACAGCACCGTTTACTGTTTTGGGCGCGATAAAAAGCCCCTGCAGCATAGTCCTTGTCTGGCCGAATGTGAGTCCACATTCGCCGCCTATTCCCGGCGATGTCATCCTGTAGGAGATCTTTTCGATAAGATCCTGTCTTCCGGCGATATATCCGCCGGTAAGTGCGAGTCCGCCGCCCGGATTCTTTATCAGCGATCCGGCAACGACATCGGCGCCTACATCAGTAGGCTCTTTTGTATGAAGGAATTCACCATAGCAGTTGTCTACCATGCATATTATCTCAGGATCTATACTCTTGACGAACTTTGCCCACTCTTCGATCTCTTCGATAGAGATGGCCTTTCTCCATCCGTATCCGGTCGCTCTCTGCAGAGTGATCATCTTTGTAGATGGAGTGATCGCTTTCCTGAGAGCTTCGAAGTCTATACCGCCTTCAGGGGTGAGCTCCACCTGATCATATGAAACGCCGTATTCCTTGAGTGATCCCTTGCCTTCGCCTCTGATCCCGATAACTTCCTCGAGAGTGTCATAGGGAGAACCTGTGCAGTATATCAGCTGATCTCCGGGACGAAGTATACCCATCAGCGTGAGCGTGAGCGCATGCGTGCCGTTTACGATTATAGGACGCACCAGCGCAGCATCAGTGTGGAATATGTCTGCATACACCTTCTCGATGGCATCCCTTCCCGGATCATCGTAGCCGTAGCCGGTGTTCCATCCGAAATGCATATCTCTGATGGTGTTTTTCTGGAATGCATCCAGGACTTTGTACTGATTGTACGCCATGATATCGTCAAGCTCATCAAAAGTATCCTTTACGAGATCCTCACTTCTGTTTATAAGATCGAGGACTTTTTCCGAGATATCGAATTTTTCTGTGAGTAATTTGTAGGTATTTTTCTGCATGTTATCTATTATTCCTTCTCCACTTTATTTTTTATACCCTCTTTGTTTCCATTATAGAGGAGCATTGCATCATTTATATAGTTATCAGGTGTAAATAAGTTGAGGATAATTTGTCCATACTGTGAACTTCCTGAACTTTCCATGATATAGTTGTCGAGTTTTTTCTGTACGTCTGTCGATACATTATCCATGTAGTCGCGCTGATCCTCCGAAACAGATTCCTGCCACTCGAGAACAGGGAATCCATTATTCCCGTATATGCCCATATCATCTTTGTATGCCGCTGTCAGCGATGAAGCGAGCCCTGTCAGACTGCTCGATGATATCCCGGCTGCTGCCTTTGAAAGATTATCGTCGTTTTCGTTTTCAAGCAGACCTATGCCTGTCTTTGCACTATCATTGAGATAATAATTGTTTCGCAGGTATTTTACATGATCGGGGTTGCTTTTCTCATTGATATAGTATCCGACCACACCGCCGTTTACGTCTGCGTTCAGCACCTGAGCCGAATTATAGCAGTTCCTTATGTAAACATCAGTAGCACCGGCTATTCCGACGATACCGCCTGCGTATGACTTGGCGATCTTTTTGGCGTCAGCCTTGTTTTTTACTATGACTTTGGCTGTGTTGTAGCAGTCGATGATCGTAGAGCCGGAAGCGTTCATATATCCGACTACGCCGCCTGTGGCCTCAGTATCGGATACGATCTCACCCGTATTGTATGAATGTGCGACTTCTGCTTCAGATGATACCGATCTGCCCGCTATGCCGCCGGTGCCGTATGTCGCAACACCTCTTTTGGATGATTCGACTTTTCCCTTGTTTGCACATTTGTCTACAGTGCCGCCCCAGTTCTCACCGACGATACCGCCTACCTTGTATGTTCCCGAGATCTCTCCCAGATTCGTGCACAGCTCGATAGTGCCGCCGCTGTTGTATCCGGCGATACCTCCCGCCTTATCTCTGCCTGTGACGCTGATATCAGCCGTGCAGCCCGTTACCTTTCCTTCCGGGTCAATCTGCCCGACGATGCCGCCGCAGCTGCTGTCACCTGATTTCACGGTACCTTCCACGGTAAGATCTCTTACCTCGCCCTTGAGATATCCGAAAAATCCGGCAAGGCCTGAATCGCTGTCTACCTTGAGATCGCTGATCGTATGTCCGTTGCCGTCGAACACCCCGGCAAAATATGAAGCGCTGCCGCTGCCTATCGGAGTCCATTCACTTGTCGTGAGCTTTATATCTTCTGTGAGCACGAATGTGACGCCTTCGAAGTTCTCTATCCTGTTAGGCTTCCAGCTGTCCGTCTGGTTTTCATTTATGAGGCTTGCAAATCCCAGCAGTTCCTCTTCGCTGGAGATCTCGTATGTATCTTTCAGATCATAATATTCAAACCATGAGGTGTCTTTCTGGACACTTGCAGTCCTGATATTTTGTGATTTACTGTCATATGACCGGGTCGTTGTGTTTGTAGTCGTGTCAGAATTCGTCTTGGCGAAAGAAAACGGTGCAGATGCAATCGAACTCGTTGCAAAAATCATAGTAACCGATAAAATAGCTAGTCGCTTCATATTGTCATTTCCTTTCTTTTCTTTCTGATTCCCATTCCATATCATTGACGAGATCTCTTTTTACGTTTATTTTATGGTTCGCATAAAGCTGCGTCGTAGTCACCTGCTCGTGATCGAGCAGCGCCTGTACGTCAAAAATCGAATTGCCCCTTGCGATCAGGCTCGTCGCCGCCGTTGCCCTCAGTTTGTGAGGGCTGTATCCGGCTTTTCTCGAAGTCTCAAGACCGATCGATGTGTACTTTTTCACGAGCTCCCGGATCTGCCTTTCTGTCATGCGCCTGCCCTGAAGAGACAGAAAAAGCGCGTCTTTATGCTCGTCGGATATCATATCGTCGTTTGCACGCTCATTTTCGATGTAATCTTTCACGACCTCTGTGACCGAGTGATTGAGCGGCATCACAGCTTCCTTGTCGCGCTTTCTGTAGATTTTGAATTCACCTCTGCGGAAGTTGAACGACGATACGTTGAGCTGCTGCAGCTCGAACAGCCTCAGGCCGTACGTTATAAAAAGCATCAGTATCGCCTTGTCTCTTTTCCTGGTCTTTTCCCAGTACTGCCGTTCCTTAGCTGTAAGATGCTCTCCGGTGGAGACTGCGTCCAGCATCAGCATGACCTCGTTGTCCTGCAGCGCTTTGATCTCGCGTTCCCCGGCCTTCGGTACCCTGATGGGATCGAATCCGTCGGTGATATTCTTTTCGATCATCTCATCTCTGTAAAGCTGCTTGAACATCACAGAGAGCGAGGATTTTTTCCTGGCGAGAGTCTTGCTGCTGTTTTCATACACCACTGTCTCATCGTCTTTCTCCACAGTGTATCTGCGGCAGTAGTCTATGAAAATATTTATATCCACTGCTTTTATTTTATTGAATTCTTCCGGTTTTATGTCAACCGGTTTTTTCGCCGCTGTAAGTTCTGTCTCATCTATTAAATATTGACAGAAAAACTTTATATCATTCAGGTATGACAGCCTTGTCATCGGCAGCACATTTCCCTTGAGATATATGAAAAAACCTCTGAGAAATGAAGGCAGCTGCTTCTGGATATCTTCGCACTTCGAAGCGAGCAGATGTTCTTTGATCACTATATTGTCAGGTCTGTCGCTCTTGTTGTGAATTCTTATAAATTTTTCCGTACCCACGCCGCTATCACCCCTGCCGCATTATCATCGTTATCGAATTCTGAAATATTGTACCATTTCATTTTATCATATCTTCTAAACCACGTTAACTGTTTTTTAGCGTAATGTCGAGTGTTTTTTTTGATCGTATCGATCGCTTCATCACGCGTGTATTTCCCTGAAAAACAGTCCAGTATCTCCTTGTAGCCGATACCTTTCATCGAGATGTTTTCGGCTGTAAGCCCCATGTCTCTGAGCCTTGAAACCTCGTCGAAAAGCCCCTGTTCCACAAGGATATCGACACGTCTGTTGATCCTTTCGTAAAGTTCTGCACGATCCCTCGTCAGACCGATCAGGAGCACGTCGTAGTCTTTTGTTTCGTTTTTTATGCCGCTGAAAGGCCGCACCCTTGTTTCGCCGTCACGCAGTCTTTCCAGTGCGCGTATCACCTTCTTGCGGTTGTTCGGATGTATCGCTGCCGCGGCCTGCGGATCCTGCTCTGCAAGCATGCTGTGCAGCACACTGTCACCCTGTTTTTCAGCTATCTCCGCAAGCTCCTGCCTGTATGCCTGATCCTGTGGAGCCGCCGAAAAATCCATGTCGTAAAGGAGTGAATTCAGGTAAAGTCCTGTCCCTCCGGAGATCACCGGCAGCTTTCCTCTTGAAAATATATCGGCTATCGCCTGCTTTGCCAGTTTCTGATACTCGGCTGCCGAAAATTCCTCGCGCGGATCTATCATATCCACGAGGTGATGCTTTGCCTGCTTCATTTCTTCTTCTGTCGGCTTTGCGCTGCCGATATCCATGTATTCATACAGCTGCATCGAGTCGCAGGATACTATCTCTCCGTCGAACTCGTTTGCAAGCTTTATCGCGAATTTTGTCTTTCCTACAGCAGTAGGACCTGCCAGTGCGATGATCTTGTTCATGTAAGTCATTCCTCTATGTTCGTTTGAATAATTTCTCTATCTCATGCCGCGTCATCCTTATGAACGTAGGTCTGCCGTGAGGGCATGAAAACGGATTGACACACGCCGAGAGGTCTTTTATAAGGCCTTCGATCTCTGTTTCCGTCAGGACATCCCCGCCCTTTACAGCACTTTTGCACGAACGCATTATGATCTTTTCCAGCACGTTCCTGTCTGTCAGATCCGGTCTTGATTCGAGCTCCTTGAAAAAGTCTGCAAGAAAATCCTCGGCCTCGCGAAGCTCCATGAATGCCGGTATCTCGCGGACTATGTACGTGTTGCTACCGAAAAACTCGATGTCGTAGCCCATGCTTCGCACATCTTCAAGCCACACGTCCTCAGTCACAGTGATATTCGCGGAAACATTCATATTCACGGGCAGCAGCAGTTGCTGACTAAGCTTTTCACGCTCGTTGTACTGATGGAGCAGCTTCTCATAGAACACCCGTTCATGCGCCGCATGCTGGTCGATCAGATAAAAGTCATCGTCATCGCATGCCATGATATATGTGTCGAAAAGCGCACCCATATAGTGCAGCTCGCGAAAATCGAAGTCTTTGCGGTCAGGTCTTTTCGGTCTCATCTCCCGGTCGCGCTGCTCTGCGTCCCGCTTTTCTTCGCGCAACTCCGACAACAGGCTTTTTATCTCGACCTGCTCTTCCTGTTCGCGCACTTTCACGACCGGAACTGCAGGAGCTGTCACAGCAGTAACGGGTCCCGCGGGCCGGGAGGCTGCAGCAGGCTTTTCGCACGAATGCTCCGGCTCTGCAGACTGCCCTTGTTCATAAATATGCACGGTTTGCTCTTCACCTGTGCTCACCTGATGCCTGAGGTTTTCGCTCCTTATCAGAGGCAGCGATTCTTTCACACGGAGAGCCTTCGAAACATTTGTTCTCACGAAGTCCTCCACCTCGAAATCATCGTCGAAGCGTATTTCCTTTTTGGTTGGATGCACATTGACGTCGAGTTTTTCAGGCGGCAGGCTCAGGAACAGGAAAGCCACAGGGAACCTGCCCGCGAACAGCTTTTCTCTGTAAGCGTCCTCAAGCCCTTTTTCCAGGACTTTGCTCGATACGACTCTGCCATTCACGCAGAAGATCTGCTTGTTCCTGGAAGGAGCAGACTCTGACGGCGGCGATACGAAACCTCTGATGATGAAATCTCCCTGCCTGCCGTCTACGGGCAGCAGGTCGCGTCCGATATCGCTTCCGTATATCTTGATGATATTATTATATATATTGCCGTTGCCGCGTGTCGCGAACACGGTCTTGGTTCCGTTTATCAGTGTTATCTTCACATCTACATATGCGAGAGATATCCTCGAGACCATATCGACGATACGCCTCGTTTCGGCGCTGTCCGAGCCCATGAATTTGCGTCTGGCCGGAACATTGTAGAACAGGTCGCGCACGGTCACGGTCGTGCCGTCCGGACAGCCTGTCGCCGTGTTTTCTATTATCTGACTTCCATCGACCACTGCCTTCTGCCCTGTCCTGGCATCGCGGGTCTTCGTGATCAGTTCGACTCTCGATACTGCACATATGCTGGCGAGTGCCTCGCCCCTGAATCCGAGCGTGCCTATCGCATCCAGGTCTTTTTCAGATGATATCTTGCTGGTCGCGTGCCGTCTGAACGCGATCTCAACCTGATCGCTCTCTATGCCGCATCCGTTGTCGGTGACTCTTATGTATGATTTCCCGCCGTTCCTGATCTCCACTGTGATGCTGTTGGCTCCTGCATCAAGTGAATTTTCCAGGAGCTCCTTGATGATCGATACGGGTCTGTCTATCACTTCGCCGGCAGCGATCTTGTCGGCGATGCTTTTGTCCAAAACTCTTATCATAGATATTTCTTAAGTTCCTCCAGTATCCTGAGTGCTTCGGAAGGCGTCGTGTCCATCAGATCGAGATCTCTGAGCCGCTGCGTCACGGGATCAGGGATCGATGCGAACATCGAAAGCTGCACTTCCTCCTCGCGGCCTGCGCTTTCCGCATGTGCGAGAATGTTCATTTTGCCGGAACTGATGTCTGCGTCGCGGACAGTCGCTTTGTCATCCGGACCGTATGTATCGAAAACGATCGTTCCTGCCGTTGCGGAACGTCCGGCAGATGCTGCAGCTTCGGCGATACACTCTCCGCTGCTTTCCAGATCGTAAAGAT
The DNA here is from genome assembly GCA_934247125.1 of uncultured Clostridia bacterium. Lineage (GTDB taxonomy): Bacteria > Bacillota > Clostridia > Peptostreptococcales > Anaerovoracaceae > Lentihominibacter. Next base: position 32,470 of record CAKQIZ010000002.1, on the reverse strand, counting down.
GCTCCTGCGCACGTTCGAGAAGCTCTGACGGTGCTCCCGCAAGCTTTGCGACATGTATGCCGTAGCTCCTGCTGGCGCTGCCCTCGACGATCTTGTGCAGAAAGACGACGTCGCCGTTCTCCTCGGCGACATCCACGTTGAGATTGCGCACGCCTTCCACCGTGCCTTCAAGCTGTGTCATTTCGTGGTAGTGTGTCGCAAATAGCGTCCTTATCTTCCTCTCGGGCCTGCTCAGGAATTCCGCAGCGGCCCATGCGATCGAAAGTCCGTCATATGTGCTGGTGCCTCGCCCGATCTCGTCGAGTATCACAAGGCTCCTCGATGTCGCGGTATTGAGTATGTACGCCAGCTCGCTCATCTCGACGAAGAATGTGCTCTGCCCCTGAGCCAGGTTGTCAGAGGCTCCGATCCTCGTGAATATCCTGTCGCATACACCTATGTGTGCGCTTTCGCACGGCACGAAGCAGCCCGCCTGTGCCATCAGGACTATCAGCGCGGTCTGACGCATGTATGTGGATTTTCCGGACATGTTCGGACCTGTTATCAGCAGCAGGCTCTGCTTTTTCTTGTCGAGATACGTGTCATTGCTGACGAATATACCGTCTCTTATAGTCTTCTCGACTACAGGATGCCTGCCCTTCCTTATCTCGATGACCTCTCCGTCGTCGACTGCAGGCTTTACATATCCGTTCTTTTCACTCACATCCGCGAAAGAGATCAGCACGTCGAGTGACGCGATCGCTCTGGACGTTTCCTGTATCTCTCTTATATGCTCCTGCAGAGACTTCCGGATATCCGTGAAAAGATCGTACTCCATCTGGTTGATCTTCGCCTCTGCATTCAGCACCAGACGTTCCGTCTCCTTGAGTTCCGGCGTGATGAAACGCTCGCAGTTTGCAAGCGTCTGTTTTCTGATATAGTTGTCCGGGATCATGTCGTAATACGATCTTGTCACCTCGAGATAGTACCCGAACACCTTGTTGAACCCGACCTTGAGGTTTTTTATGCCTGTCCGCTCGCGTTCACTGGATTCGAGACCGGCGATCCAGTCCTGAGCATCCTTTATCGAGCTTTTGAGATCGTCCAGCTCCTGAGAATACCCTGCTTTTATCAAGCCGCCTTCTTTTACGGAAAACGGCGGATCTTCGACTATCCCGGCGTCTATCGTGTCGTGGACCTGTTTCAGCGTATGTATCCTGCCTTCCAGTTCAGAAAGCAGCGCGGAGTCTGTCGACATGAGTTCGTCCTTGATATCCGGAAGCACGTGGCATGAGTTGCGCAGCGCTACAAGATCTTTGCCGTTCGCTGTGCCGCAGGCGATCCTGCCGGTCAGTCGCTCAAAGTCGTATACGCGTTTGAGCGCATCGGTGATGTTGTTGCGCACTAATATGCTGTCGAGCAGAGATTCTACGGCGTCGAGCCTTGAAGTTATCCTTCCGACGTCATTGAGCGGCTCCTTTATCCACTGTCTGAGCTTCCTGGAGCCCATCGCCGTATGCGTCCTGTCGAGCACTCCGAGAAGTGAACCTTTCAGCTTTTTCTCAAACAGCGTTTCTGTCAGTTCGAGGTTTTTTATCGTCGACTTGTCGAGTGACATCCTCTGCCCCATGCTGTACACATTGAGATAAGCGATGTGACCAAGTGCGTTTTTCTGTGTCTCGTGCAGATAGAGGAGCAGTGCTCCGAGTGCCGACTCTGCCGGTGAATCCTCTTCGACTCCTATGCCGAATACCGCCGAAACGTCGAACTGCCTCTTTATCACGCCACGCGACGCATCGGTGCCGTAGTATGATCCGTCGAGCGTATTGATATAGGCGCCGGTCACAGGTCTGATGCTTTCCACATCGATCGCTTCCGCCGAATCTTCATCGAGGATCAGCTCGCTGGCGTTTATCCTGACGAGCTCGTTTACAAAGTTCTCCTTTATGCCTGCGCCCGATATCGAGGTCAGGTATATCTCGCCGGTTGAAACATCGCAGTACGAAAGCCCCAGCGTATCTTCTCCCGCAAACACGGAGGCGATGTAGTTGTTCTCGTTCTCTCTGAGCATCGAGCTGCTGAGAACCGTGCCGGGAGTCACTATCTGGATGACTTCACGCCTGACGATCCCCTTTGACGCCGCCGGATCCTCGGTCTGCTCGCATATCGCGACCTTGTAGCCTTTTTCCACGAGCCGCGCTATGTAAGTGTCCGCTGAATGAAAAGGAACTCCGCACATCGGAGCCCTTTCTTCCATACCGCAGTTTTTGCCTGTAAGTGTAAGTTCAAGTTCACGAGAAGCAAGTGTGGCGTCATCAAAAAACATTTCATAAAAATCGCCCAGCCGGAAAAACAGGATACAGTCCCGGTATTCCTCTTTTATCTCCATATACTGCCGCATCATCGGTGAAAGTTTAGGTGCCGCCATCGCAAATCTCCTCCCGTATCAGTTATCTGTTCTTGTATTTTTCGAGTCCCAGTCTGATGAGCTCTACGCCCCTTCTCATGTCGTCCCTGTTCAGCACATATGCTATACGGATCTCGTCTTTTCCGAGTCCCGGGGTAGCATAGAACCCTTCCGCAGGAGAGAACATCACGGTCTCGCCGTTATCGTCGAATTCTCTCAGAAGGAACATGAGGAAGTCTTCTATGTCGTCGACCGGCAGCTTTGCCATGATATAAAACGATCCGCCCGGCTTCCTGCAGACGATGTCAGGTATCTTCATCAGCTCTTCGTACACAGCGTCTCTTCTCGCCTCGTACTCTTCTCGTGCTTTGTCATAGTATGAGCGGTCGAGTCTGTAAAGCGCTGCAGCTCCGATCTGGTCGAGCGTAGGACAGCACAGTCTTCCCTGAGCTATCTTCATCACGCTGTCCATCAGCTCTCTGTTCTTGCTCACGATGCAGCCCACTCTCGCGCCGCATGCCGAGAATCGCTTCGATACCGAATCGATGAGAATGACTCTGTCTCTGATCTCAGGTACCATGCCGAACGAAGTTATATCGTTGCCGTCGTATGCAAATTCTCGGTATACCTCGTCTGCGACGATCCACAGATCGTGCTTTACGGCAAGTTCTCCGATAAGTTTTATATCTTCCATCGAAAGCACTCTGCCTGTAGGATTTCCCGGGCTTGTGCAGACGATGGCTCTCGTCTTTTCCGTGATCGCTGATTCGATCAGTTCTGCATCAGCATACGCATATCCGTCTTCTGCCTTTGTAGTGACAGGCACGATAACTCCGTCTGCCGTGGTGACGAATGTCTGATAGTTTGCGTAGAAAGGCTCGGCCGTTATGATCTCATCGCCCGGGTCGAGGATGCTGTTGAACACCATCGTCAGGGCTTCCGAACCTCCGTTCGTCACCATGACCTCGTCTCTTTTGAAATCCATTCCATATGCCTTGAAATAATCGCATATCGCATCCTGAAGCTCTGCCACGCCGCCTGACTCGGCATACGCGATGACTTTTTCATCGTAGTTTCTGATCGCTTCCATGAAGCATGCAGGTGTTTCGACGTCAGGCTGTCCTATGTTCAGTCTGTATATCTTTATGCCTCTCGCTTCTGCCTCAAGCGCATATGGATTGAATTTCCGTATTGGTGACTGTTCTATTTTCTGTAGTTTCTTTGATATATTCATATTATTTTTCTGCTCCTTTACTCTCTGTGTTTTCGTATCGTATCACACAAGTGTCCTGTGGGAATCTTCAACTGTTCCGTCGATATCCGGCTCTGTTTCCGCCGGAGTTTTCTTCATATAAAGAAGGTATTCTATATTGCCTTTGGTTCCCGTCACGGGAGAATAAGTGAGCCCGTGGCTGTAAAGCCCGTTATCCTTTCCATAACCTATAACATTTTCAATAACCTCTTTATGGACTGACGCATCCCTGACGATGCCCTTCTTGCCCACCTGGCTCCTGCCCGCCTCGAACTGCGGCTTTACAAGACATACCAGACTTCCGTCATCTGCCAGCAGCTTTGCTGCTACAGGAAAGATCAGTTTAAGCGAGATGAACGAGACATCGATGCTGATAAAATCCACATCGCGATCTACCGTATCCGTATCCAGATATCTGACATTGGTTTTCTCCATATTGACCACGCGCGGGTCGTTTCGCAGCTTCCAGTCGAGCTGACCGTATCCGACATCTATCGCAAAGACTTTTTTCGCTCCCTTCCGGAGCATGCAGTCTGTAAAGCCTCCCGTGGACGCTCCTATATCGACAGCTGTGGCATTTTCAAGCGAAAAACCGTACAGCTCAAGCGCCTTTTCGAGCTTGAGCCCGCCGCGGCTGACATACGGGCACAGTGCTTCCTTCACTGCGATCTCGGCATCTGTATCTACAGATGTTCCCGGTTTGTCCACACGCTGTCCGTCGACATATACGAGTCCTGCCATCACGGAAGCCTTCGCTTTTTCTCTTGACGGAAACATATTTCTTTCTGTCAGTATTACATCAAGTCTTTCTTTCAAATTCCTGTTTTATCCTTTCCGCTATAGAATGTCCGTCCATGCCGTACTTGCTGTAAAGCTCGCCGCATGTACCGTGTTCGATGAACATATCGGGCCATCCTATATTCATTATTCGGGTGCCGCTGTTTTTGAGCACGTCGTTTATCTCTTCTCCCAGTCCTCCCGGTATCACATTGTCCTCTGCCGTGACTATCAGCGAAACGCTGCCCGCTGCTGCTTCGAGAGCTTCATTGTCGACAGGACACAGGAACCTGGTATTGACTACACCTGCGCTTATGCCGCCGGCTTCAAGTATATCTGCGGCTTCTAATGCTTTTTCGACCATTGCTCCGAAAGCCCATATGTCGACATCGCTGCCTGAACGAAGCCTTTCGGCTTTTCCCGGGCATATATCTTCTGCCGGCCCCAGCTGCGGAGCCTCGCCTCTCGGATATCTTATCGCACACGGTCTGTCTGATGACGCTGCGAATTCAAGCATCGCCTCGAGCTCGCCGCCGTCCTTCGGAGCCATCAAAGTCAGACCCGGTATATGTTTCAGATAACTGAGGTCGAAAACTCCGTGATGAGTCTCTCCGTCATTTCCCACGATGCCGGCTCTGTCTATGCACAGCACGACCGGGAGTTCCTGGAGACAGACATCCTCCATTATATGATCGTATGCTCGCTGCAGGAACGTGGAATACACTGCGACGAACGGCTTCATCCCGGCCTTTGCAAGACCTGCCGCAAACGTCACCGCATGACCTTCCGCTATCCCCACGTCGAAAGCTCTGTCGGGATATTTTTCATGGAAGCCGGCAAGTCCTGTTCCTTCCATCATTGCCGCGCTGACAGCGACTATGCTGCTGTCAGTCTCCGCCATGCTGCTGAGCTTGCTGCCGAATACAGCTGAATATGACGGAGCTGCTGATTTTTTCACAGGCTCCCCTGATCCCATATCGAACGGTCCTATGCCGTGGAACACATTTGGCTTTTCCTCAGCTTTGCTGTATCCCTTGCCTTTTTTGGTCATCGCGTGTATGAACACGGGACCGTCGAATTCTTTCGCCACTTCAAGCGTTTCACAAAGTTCTTTTATGTTGTGACCGTCGACCGGACCGAAATACTTGAATCCCAGCTCTTCGAATATGATCCCGTCGATCATCGCGTACTTGACAGTGTTTCTGAGATGCTGCAGACCTGTCACGATGCCGTCGCCGATCAGCGGGACTTTAGAAACGTTTTTCTTTATCTTGGCCTTCATCGCTATGTATTTGCGCGAGCCTCTGAGCTTCCTGAAATATTTAGACAGTCCCCCTGTATTGTGAGATATCGACATTCCGTTGTCATTCAGTATCACGATCATTTTCGTATCGAGAGTTCCCGCATTGTTGAGTGCTTCAAATGCCAGCCCGCCTGTCATCGCTCCGTCACCTATGACTGAAACGACGTTGTAGCCTTCGCCTGAAAGGTCTCTGGCCGCGGCCATCCCCAGCGCAAGCGATATGGACGAACTGCTGTGCCCGGTATCGAACACATCGTACGGGCTTTCGGCACTCTTCGGGAAACCGCTCATCCCGCCCAGCTGTCTGAGTGTTGGAAACTGATTGCTCCTCCCCGTAAGGATCTTGTGCACGTAAGTCTGATGCCCGACGTCCCATATTATCTTGTCTTCAGGAGTATCGAACACTCTGTGCAGCGCTATTGAAAGCTCCACCGCACCGAGGTTCGAAGAAAGGTGACCTCCTGTTTTTGAAACGCTTTCGACGAGGAAGTCTCTTATCTCATAGGTGAGCAGATCGAGATCCTCATAATCCATTTTCTTCAGGTCGGCAGGCAGGGCGAGGCTTTTGAGAAATCCGCTCATTTTCTATCTTCCCCTTACAGCCAGATCTTTTGCCAGCTTTACAAAAACTTCAGCGTTGTCATAGTATTCACTGAGCGCGTCTATGGCAGTCGCTGTCAGTTCATCCAGTCTTTCTTTTGATTCTTCTATACCGTAGAGTGCAGGATATGTCGCTTTCTTATTGACGCAGTCCATTCCTGTTTTCTTTCCCATCTCTTCCTCACTGCCCTCTACATCGAGCAGATCGTCGCAGATCTGGAATGCAAGTCCCAGATTTTCAGCGTAGATCGTAAGATCCTCGAGCATCTTTTCATCCGCATCCCCGAGCTGAGCTCCGGCTTTGACTGCGGCAACGATCAGTGCTGATGTCTTGGTCAGATGTATATAGTCGAGCATTTCCTTCGAACAGTTCCTGTCTTCGGCTTCCATGTCCGCGATCTGTCCTGCCACGATCCCTCTGCATCCGGCACCCTTGCTGATCTCATATGCTGCGCGGATCCTTCTCTTGAGCGCGTCGCTGTCGTCAAAATACATGAGCATGTCTGTGTTCATCGCCTCAAAGGCTGCTGACTGCAGTCCGTCTCCTGCGAGCGTCGCCACTGCGTCGCCGTATACCTTGTGGTTCGTAGGCACGCCTCTTCTCAGATCGTCATTGTCCATGCACGGAAGGTCGTCATGTATGAGCGAGTACGTGTGTATATATTCTATCGCGCATGCATACGGCAGAGCTTCGGTTATGCTGCCGCCGCAGAAATCACATGCTGCGAGCAGAAGCACAGGTCTTATTCTCTTGCCTCCGGCAGAAAGGCTGTATTTCATCGATTCGTAAAGAGTGATACTCTTGTGATCCACATCCGGTATGAAATCCAGCAGATGTTCTTCCAGCAGTTCTCTGTAATCATTAAAAGTATTATCAGTCATGATACGCCTCCTGTTTCGTAAGTGATTCTATTTTCTGACTGGCTTTTTCCAGTATCTCGCTGCATCGTTTATATTGCTTTATGCCTTCTTCGTAGCTTCTGATCGCATCCTCGAGAGAAATCTCCTCTGACTTCAGTTTTTCAGATGCGCTCTCGAGTTTCTTCAGTGCTTCTTCAAACGTTTCTTTTTTTTCTGTCATGATACTATTCCTTTCCGATCGCGGTCACATCAGCCTGTGCACTTCCTCCTGCGAGTCTGATGCTGACAGTCTGTCCTATTTCAAGACTGGAAGCGTCTTTTACTATATTCCCGCCTTCGTCCGTGACGATACTGTAGCCTCTGCTCAGTATGTTCTGCGGATCTGCTGCGGATACCGCCTCGTAAAGCAGTTCGGTCCTGTGCCTGAGCGATACGATCATCGATCTGACACGGTTTCCCATATCAGATATTATGTTATCCAGCATCATCTGCTCCATCGCAGCTCTGCTCCTGAGATCGCGTGCAAAACTCTTCGGATCCAGCAGTTCCAGGCTTTTGCGTCTGCTGTCGCAAACCATTCCCAGATTCCTTTTCATCTCTGTACAGAGCGCCTCGATACGATCCCGCAGCTCTTTCGTGTCAGGCACGGCCATCTGTGCGGCTGCGGTCGGGGTCTCGGCTCTGCAGTCCGCCGTGAAATCAGAGATCGTAAAATCCGTCTCGTGTCCTACCGCCGATATCACGGGTATGTCCGATCCGTAGATGCTGCGCGCGACACATTCCTCGTTGAATGCCCACAGCTCCTCCATCGAGCCGCCGCCTCTGCCTGTTATTATTATATCCACATCGCTGTGGTTTTCGTTTATATCTTTTATCGCATACGCTATTTCTTCCGCCGCATACGGTCCCTGAACGAGCACAGGGTATATCATGATATCCACACAGTCGTTCCTGCCTGTGATGATCTTGACGATGTCCCGGACAGCAGCTCCGGTCGGCGAAGTGACGACTGCGACCTTTTCCGGAAAGAACGGGAGAGCTTTTTTACGGGCGGGATCGAACAGCCCTTCTTTTTCGAGCTTTGCCTTGAGCTTTTCAAAAGCCGCGGCAAGATCTCCTCTGCCTGCGCTTTCCATCGTCCGTATATTGAGCGAATAGCTGCCGCCGCGCTCGTAGAGGTATATATATCCCCTCGCTGTCACTTCATTTCCTTCCACAAGGATATCTTCCACGGCATCGACGTTGTCTGCAGCGAGAAAGCAGTTTATCCTGCTCTTTTCATCCTTGAGCGAAAAATAAACATGCCCCGAATTGTGGAATTTGAGATTGGAGATCTCCCCTATCACCGAGACACTGCCGAGTATGGGATCCGACTGCAGTATGCGTTTTATGTAATTGTTCAGCTGAGAAACTTTTACAGGTTTTAGCCCCATATTTCCTTTCCTCCTAAAAGTGAGATCCCCACGGCATTGTCCTGTGCCAGCCCGTTTTCATCAAAAACAGCGGTTATACCGGCCGCATCGAGCTTTTTCAAAGCTCTCTGTCTGATGAACATGCTTGATGTAACGCCGCCCGCCATGATGATATCGCTTATTCCGGTCTTTTCGGCACCCTGGATGACCATATCAGTCATAGCGTCTGATAACTTTTCAAAGATCTCTCGTATCAGCGGACCTGCGGACTCGCATGCTCCGTCGCCGCCGTTCTCGAGCGCACGCTTTATCTGTGTGTCGATCCCCGAGAGATTGAGCCATCCGTCTCTTACCTTGATCCGGGTGAGAATGTCCGTATGCTCATCTGCTGCTGCAGCGATCCTGTCCATTTCTTCTCCCGCCGGAAAGTCCATCCCGAGCATGACTCCGGCACGGTCGATCACCTGACCGAACGCGATATCCTTCGAGCCGCCGATTATCTTTATGTCATATCCCGCGTGCCCGTCCGCTGCAGTGACTTCAAGCAGTTCTGACGTTCCTCCGGAAAAGTGACATGCCATGATGCGGTCTGCGCTTTTCAGCTGTGAAAATGCCTTTATCGCTTCTATATGCCCTTCCTGATGTGAAAACGGCATTGCCGGTATGTCTGCCAGTGCCGCCAGTGATCTCGCAAAGCTTTCTCCTGCGAGAAAGACCGGCATATACGAACCTTCCACGGGTCTCGGTCTCGAAGAATATGCGACAGCTGCAAGTACGGAAGCCAGGTCATTGACCGCCGCCTCACACTCACCGATATCCGTACTGCCTGCCAGCTTTTCAAACTGCTCAGGCAGGTTCTTAATATGCTGAAAAAGGGCGTCAGATTGCCTCAATCCTTTTTCGCCCTGTTTTACTTTCAAAAATTTTCTCAGATCACAGACAACGTTCTGATGGATATCGGTAAGCGCTACCGATGTTTTGTAGTTGCTGGTATCTATCCCCAGTATGAATCTATCTTTCATCCTGGTTGACTATCGCGCCAAGAACGCCGTTGATGAATCCGGAAGATTTCTCCATGCTGAATTTCTTCGCGAGGTTCACTGCCTCGTTTATCGCTACAGCCTGAGGCACTGTATCGTCAAAACGTATTTCGCCTATCGCCAGCCTCATTATCGCCAGATCGACCTTAGGCATCCTTCCCGTCTTCCAGGATCTGCTTTTTTCGTTTATGCTGCTGTCGATCGCATCCAGGTTTTCGATTATGCTGCAGAGCAGCTGAGCGCCTCTTTGTGCGTTCACGCCTTTCAGGCGTTCCTGCGTGAGTCTCTCAGCAGTTTCCGCTTCCATGGACTTTGACGCATCCATCTCATACAGTATCTGCATCAGTATTTCACGAGCTTCGTTCCTTGTCATATCTATTCTTATCCTCCGATGGTATTTCAACATTTTTTACATATATATGCACGGCTTTGACACTTTTGTCCATACTCATAAAACCGCCTCAATATATATTATATCAAATAAAAATGCAAAACACAATTATCCTGTATACTACATGACTTTTGTTTCTTCAAGTTTTTCGGAGAATTTGTCGTTAAGCCTGATGATAGGTTTTCTGAGCACGAGTCCCACTATCAGCGACAGTATAAGGAATACCGAAAGCTTGATGAGATCCGCCCAGTAATCCATGCCGTACATGCCTCCGACAGTCTCACGCATAGCTGCCATGCTGTGTGTGAACGGAAGCAGCGGATATATCACCCTGAAGAATGTCGGTGCGACTTCGATAGGGAATGTACCGCCTGTACCTGCTACCTGTATCACGAGCAGGATGACGCTTATCGCCTTTCCTATGTCTCCGAATGAAACTGTCAGAGTGTATATGATGTTCACATAAACTATGCTCGAGAACCAGCACGCCAGCATGAACAGGAAAGGATGTCTGCACTGGATACCCAGAAAGAACAGATCTCCCAGTCCTATCAGTGTGCTCTGCATAAGCCCCATGATAAGGAACAGTACGTACCTTCCGAAGTACAGATGGCTGTTCTTTATACCCGAAAGGCCTTCGAGAGTGCTGTCCGATACGGTCACACTCATCATAGCGACCAGGACTATACCCCCGATCCAGATAGAAAGCGTCGAATAGAAAGGAGCCATCGCTGAGCCGTAATTCTCTATCTCGTATACCTTGTGAGTCTTCAGAGAAACAGGCGCCGCCAGGAATCGGGACAACTCTTCCTTGTTGTCTGTGATCAGCGACTTGAGCTCAGAGAAATCGCCGCTCTGCTGCATCTGTTCAAGTTTTGTGACCAGACCACTGACTTTCGATGAAGCTTTGTCGAGCAGTGCTCCCGAATTGTCCAGCGCATTCTGTATCGCTGCAAGATCCGATGTTGCTGAATCAGTCAGTTCGCTGATATCGTCAACACTTTTGTCAAGCTGCCTGAGCAGATCGGAAATGTCGCTGCCGGCACTTTTGAGCGATGCCGAAAGCTTCTTTAGTATGCTCTTCACATTGTCTTCGTAATCTTTTTTCACGCTGTCTATGCCGTCGATGCTTTCGTCGATCAGCTTGTCGAGCTCCTTTTTCGCAGTTATGACGTCTGTAGCCGATGTCCTGAGAGACTCTGCAGTGGATTTCAGACTTTCGCTAAGCTCTGTCTGCGTCGCTATAGAGGCATTCAGCTTAGCTACGATCGGTTCTGTAATTGCGGAAAGCTCAGGATTGCTTTCACCGAGCGCCGCTATCGCGTCTCTGGTCTCAGTGTATGAACTGATAGTGCCGTCTACCTTCACTGCGACCGTATCAAGTGTATCTGCCACTGCTCTGGCATCTCCGGCCTGTGTTTCGAACGCTGAATCCAGCAGCTTCGATATTTCTTCATAATATCCTTTGCTGGAATCCAGCAGCTTGTTTATGCTGTCTGTAGTTCCGTCCAGCGTGTCACGTATGTCTGAAACTGTTTTCTGCATACCGCTGAGCGTACCTGACCCGTCAGAAGACTGATTCTTTACATAATCGAGAAAATCACCTGTCGAACCGGTCAGCTGCTGTATAGACGACGTCATGCCTGAAAACGATTTCAGCGTTTCCGACGATGCGTCAAGGCTGCCTGAAATGCTGCGCAGGTTCCTCAGGAGATTCGATACAAGCGAGTCTGTATCATCAGCATCTGTCATGTTTGCCACGGACTGCAGGACTGTGAGCCCGGTATCGGAAACAGTTTCGATGAATACCTGGTTTATCTGGTTCTGTATCGCCGAAGCTCCCTTTTCGGTGACCTTCGGAGCTATAGCGTTCTCCTTTGCATTCGAATAATATATGATCTGCGGTTTTTCTATATCATCAGAGAACAGACTCATCATGTCGTTGCTGAAATTCTCCGGGATCACTATCGCTGCATAATAGTCACCCGACTTTACTCCTTCGATCGCCGCATCCTTGTTTGTGAATACCCATTCCATCTGATCGTTTTCATGCAGAGTGGAGAGCACCCTGTCACCTATGTTTATATCTATCGGTATGAGGCTGCCTTCGTATCCCTTGTCTGTGCTGGCAACAGCAACCTTTAGGTTTCCCGTGTTTTTATAAGGATCCCAGCTGGCGGCGATATTGAACCACGCATACAGGCACGGCACTACCGTGAGTCCCATTATCACTATGAGAGCGATGACATTGTTTTTTATACGCCATACATCTCTTCTGAAAATCTGCCATATATTTTTCATCAGTCGTTCTCCTCCTCGATCATGTGGATAAGGTCTTCCGAAGTCTTGCTGCTCATTTCAAACTGCTCCTGCATCCTGTCGTGTATGTATTCTATACATATCAGATATGCAGACAGGAAAATGAGCGACAGTATCCACAGCACGAGGAACAGCATCCTCGCATTGACTACAAGCATCAGTACCAGGAATATGAGAGGTATCACGATCATGCAGACGAATCCGCGTTTGATAAGATTCGGATACATCCTTTCAAAGCGCACGTATCTGGCCATGAGCCGCTGGTTGCTGTACTCGTCTCTCATCAGTGTTTTGAGCACAGTCCTGATCTTCGGTCTGTCGCTTCTGGACGTCTCCGTGTCGCATATCATTATTTCTGTCTCACTGAGCCTGCTGTCGGTCATGTGGTTGAGATTGATGAGCATCGGCCTCAGTATCAGTCCGACGAGCAGCGCGATCCCGGCAAATACCAGCAGAGCCAGCATATGTCCTACATAGCGGAATCCATAGAAGCCTGCCATGCATTCACGCATGATATCTATGCCGTACGAGAATGGCAGCAGCGGATAGAGCTTCTGGAAAAATGAAGGCATCATCTCTATAGGATATGTTCCCGATGATCCCGGTATCTGCAGTATGATGAGCAGGACTGCAACGGCCTTTCCTATATGCTTGAACGTGATCGCAAGTGCATAGATGATGTTCACGTACACGAATGCGCACAGCAGACCGGTGAGTATGAACACGAAAGGATGTACACACTGCACTCCGAGCAGCAGCAGATCTCCCAGGCATACTATGAAGGCCTGCACCAGCGCCGCGGCGACATACAGCAGCCATCTGCCGAAATATGCCTCTGTCGCGGTCAGTCCGTGCGCGAGTCCCTCCTTGTCTACCTCCTGTTTGAGTATCGACACGAGTATCAGCCCGCCTACCCAGATGGCGAGATTAGTATAGAACGGCGTCATTCCCGATCCGTAGTTTTCGACATCGTAAAGCACATCGGAGCCCATGCTCACAGGAGAGGCCATGAACTCTGAGATAGCCTCTGTATCGAGTCCTTCGAGAGAAAGCAGCTGTCTGTACATTTCCGAACTTTGCAGCACCTTTATGTCATTTATTATATTTTCCAGATCCTGATCCACGAGCTTCAGTATATTGCCGGTCTGACCCAGAGCTGCCGCAGTGGAATCGAGACTGGTGCCGAGCTGCTGCAGTATTCCTCTCAGCTGCTTTGTTACAGGCTTCACACCAGCCAGTGTTGATGACAGGCTGCCGCTTACCTGTGCCAGATCATCCAGCGACTGATTGATCTTAGGCAGCAGATCCTGGTCAAAATCGCTCCTGAAATCCTGCAGAGATTTTCTGTTCTGCTCAGTGATCTTTTCGAGTTCTGTACGTGTTTTCTGTGCGGCAGTTACAGCATCGCTTATCGCAGCATTGCCGCTGTTCAGTGAGTCGAGCAGATCATTCAGCTCCCTGTTCTGAGTCTGCAGTTTCGCTATCTGCTGTGCTATCTGAGCTGAAAGCTGCGAGTCACTGCCGACCTTGTCGTTGAGTTCTTCTAGCTTCTGAAGTATCTGTTCATTCTTCTTTATGAGCTCATTGGCTGAATCTATGTCTGAACCTATAGATGCCGAGGCCTTGAGTACTTTTGTTTCAAAAGCGCCGAGTTTTGCAGATGCAGAGACAGCCATATCGTTCAGGAGTATATCGCCGTCAGAAAGAGTTTTGGAAAACTGCGCGGAAAACTTTCCCAGTGCGATACGGCTCTGTGTCAGCAGATCCGATGTATTTCCTAGTGCGGAAGACGCGGCATCTGCAGCTGCATCGACCTTGTCGAGCGATTTTATCGTTCCCTGTATCACCTCGTCCGATCTGCTTACGGTGTTTTGAAAATTTGTCAGTACAGTCTGATACTCACTGATGTTTGCGCGCACTTCTGCTATCTCGGAGAAGAGCTGCCAGTCTGCGCTGTTTATATCTCCTGCGATATCATCTGCGGCACTCCGTATGACATCTGCGACAGCCTCAGATGCTACAGATGAAAATGTATCATTGATCTCATGCTGTATCGTTGTCGCACCGGTATCTGTTATTTTCGGTGCGATCGCATTTTTCTTTTCGTTTATATAGTAGTCCAGCTCAGGCTTTTTTATATCTCCTGAAAGTATACTGACAAGCGATTCACTGAAATCCTCAGGTATTATGATAGCTGCATAGTAATCTCCGGCTTTAACGCCCTCCTTTGCCTTTTTTTCGCTCGTGAAAGTCCAGCCAAGCTGATCGTTCTTCTTGAGATTTTCTATTATCGTATCTCCGGCATCAAGAGTGATCATTTCGGTCACTGCACCCTTGTCATTGTTCGCGACCGCAACTTTGATCCCTTTCGTATTGCCGTACGGATCCATATTGGCAGCAATGTTGAACCATGCATAAAGCGACGGCAGCAGGCATACGCCTACCATTACGAGCGCTGCGGCTCTGTTGCGCAGCAGCCTTTTCACATCGCGGCTGAAGATCTGGAATGATATATTCATAAGAACCTCCTGTATTAACAGATACATTTTAAATCAATTTCACAATGTTGTCTATAGGCAGTATCAGTTTGTTGTATTAAAAAGGCACCGCCGCGTCAGTTCTCATCATCTGACGCGGCGGTGCCGCTTTTTTTGATTCAAGAATCAATATAGTGGTATGTACCGTTTTTTACGGCGCATCTTACTTCGAATATACCATTTCTCCTCCGACGACGGTCATAAGGACATCCATGCCCAGCATCGCATCTTTATCGCATGCGCACTCGAACACATTTCTGTCCAGGACTGCCAGATCCGCCAGTTTTCCCGGTTCCAGACTGCCCAGTTCTTTTTCCCTGTCTGCGGCGAAAGCCGATCCGTACGTATATGCCTGCAGGCTGCTGTGTACAGTCAGTTTTTCATCAGGCGAGAACCCGCCTTCCGGCTGAAGCTCGTCGGTAAGTCTCGTAACAGCCCTGAATATACCGCGAAGCGGATTCAGTTCGGTCACAGGATAATCCGTACCGAATGCAAGTCTGCCGCCCGTGTCGGCAATGGATCTGAACGGCCATGAATATCTCATCCTCTCCTCGCCTATCATCGTGTGGAAAGGATGCTCGTAAAAGCTATACTTAGGCAGATGGTCAGGCTGCACGGATGCTATGACTCCGAGCTGTCCGAATCGTTTTATATCATCGGGCGATATCGCTTCTATATGTTCTATACAGTGTCTGAGGTCTCTGTCGCCGTGCATGCTCCTCGCATATTCGAAAGCATCCAGTCCCAGACGCACTGCGCCGTCCCCGCATGCATGCAGCCGCACCTTTATATCGTTTGCTGCCATCTGCGCGACACGCTCTTTCAGGTGTTCGGGATCTATCATCGGCTCGCTCCTGAACCCGGGCATATCGGTGTAATCTTCGAGCATGAACCCGGTGTGGCCCATAGGCGTGCCGTCCAGGAAGTCCTTCACGCCTATGCACCTGAGCATTTCTGAGCTGTAAGCCTCTTTAGTCCTGAGTATTTCGTCGATCTCTTCCTTGAAATCTATGGCAAAGTTTATCCTGACACTGAGTTTTCCTTTCTCTTCAAGGATCCTGTACGCAGGCTCTGCTCTCACTCCGTAAAGCGGCAGATCTCCCACTGAAGTGATACCGCAGCGGCCTGCAGTCTTTACAAATGCCTCCGCATATCCTGAAAGCTCTTCCATGCTCATCTCACTGAGTATACTCTTTAGCATCGGTATCACGGCTGTTTCATGGACATAGCCTGTCGGCTCGCCGTCAGCGTCTCTGAAATAGCTGCCGTTTTCAGGATCCGGAGTATCTCTCGTGATGTCGAACCTGCGCAGAGCCTCGCTGTTGAGCCATGCTCCATGGCATTCCTTGTTGAGAAGGAATACCGGGGTATTCTTAAAATACCTGTCAAGACTTTCTCTGGACGGCAGTCCGGCGCCTGGCCATCTGAAGTTGTCCCATGCTCCGCCCATGATCCAGCGTCCTTTGCTGTCATCGCTGTTCTTTGCATACAGCATCGCTGCAGCTTCTTCTTCGCTGTCCGCATATCTCAGTACGCCGTCCTTTTCCATAAAGGCGCCCGTAAGAGAGTGCACATGAAAATCGTGGAACCCGGGCATTATGAAGTTATCCTCGAAATCAAGGACTTCAGTGTTCCCGTCGAGATACTCCGCAGCCTTTTCTGCCGTACCCGTAAAAACTATCTTCGAGCCTTCGCAGATCACGTAACCGTCTATCAGCTCGGGCGAGACGGCTGTGTAAATGTTCCTGCACCTAAACGCTTTCTTCTTCATCTTCATCCCCCACCTCGAACACTCCGTTCCTTACTTCTCTTATATAAAGAAATGCAGTTATCGGCCCATAAAGGAGCGCAGCTGCGCCCATGAATACGGGCAGCACGATATCGGATCTGCCGATCGTAAGTCCTCCGATCAGCACAGAGCACAGGAGGCATATGACAGCCCATCTGTATGCGAGTTTAGTCTTTTTTTCTTCATTAAGTTCTTTTTTCATATTTACCCTGCCTTTCTCATGCGGTGAGAGTCTTGTTCTCTTCGCCTTTGTAGGTCAGTTTTGCAACGATCACATATACCAGCACGCTGAATATTATGCATGCCACATTTGCAGGTATGCCTCCCGGTGTACCGAGAACGAATTCCCATACTGCATATGCCACGATAGTGAGCAGCAGACTCCAGAATCCGGCTGCCGGAGTCTTCTTTTTGTAGAAGAGTCCGAGCATGAGCGGCACGATAAATGCTGCGACCTGGAATCCTCCGCAGTAGTAGTATGCTTTGGAGATGCCGTCCGACCAGAAATAAGTAGCGACGATCATGAATAAGCCGACGATCCAGATAACGAGTCTCGTGCCCCATACTTCAGCCTTGTCACTGAGATCAGGTTTGAAGAAACTCTTGATGATATCATGCACTACTACAGCTCCGCATATCAGATAGTCTGCGCTGACTGTCGACATTACTGCTGATAACAGCGCTGCCACGAACAGGCCTCTCAGACCTATCGGCAGAGTCGTAAACACTACAGCCCAGAATGCTTCCGACGGCGCCTGTGATGCAGCTTCAGGGAATAGTATCAGCGCAGCCATGCCGGCAAATACCATTACAGTACTGAAGAACAATCCGAATATCATGATGCATGTATATGAAACCTTGATATCTCCGCCGGATTTGGATGATCCGAATCTCTGGTATGACTGTGAGTTTGCATACATTGCCAGTGCACTGATCACCCATGCGAGTATCGACAGGAATCCGTTTCCGCCCGTGACAGTCATGAAATCAGGATTTACGGCTTCGACCTGATCGAACAGTGTAGCGAATCCTCCGAAGTGATTGAGAAGCCCGAAGCAGAGCACGCCTGCAGATACCGACATCACGACGAACTGCATCATATCAGTTACAGCAAGACCCCAGAGTCCCGACAGTGATGTATAGAATATGATTATCACGCCGAGAGCTGCGAAAGCCAGCCACATGTTCATTCCGGTAACATATGCTATCACCGATCCTCCTGCTGTCAGCAGAGCCGATTCATAAAGGAAAGGCGGCAGCATTCCGATAGCCATGATGAATTTCGTCTTTCTATCGTACATGTATGCCATCAGATCCGGCATGGTAAGTACCCAGTCAGGTATCTTGTTCCTCACAATAGGCCCTATCCACACGGCGAGAGGCAGTCGCAGTATCGCCGTAGGTATGATATATATGAATATGATACATATACCCATGGTCGTACCGCATTCAGCAAGTCCGACTATTGTCCACGAGTCATACCAGCTTGCGGCGCCCACGCCTACGAGAACAGGTATCGTGAGCCTTCTCGACGCTACGAAAAAGCTCTTCATGTTCTTGCTTGCTCTTTTACGCATCGTCAGACCGACAGATATGATAGCCACGAAATATGCTACTATTATGAGCCAGTCGATCGATGACCATATTTCAGAAAAATTAACAGCCATTTCATCCCTCCTTTTAGAAATTATTATCTACTCTGTATTTCAGCCCCAGCACATGCTCGCTTTCCACAGCGAATTCATCAAGATATGCGTATCTCATGTTCGGGTATTTTCCTTTGTAGATAATTTCCATTTCAACGGCAGGTCTGTAGAAGATCTTTTCGCTGCTCAGGGAAAGTGCCGCGTTGCGTCCGTAAAACTTCTTCATTATCTTGAATTGTATGTAGTCCTCTGCTTTACTTTCCATATCGGAAAGTGTGTTCGCTGTCTTTATCACGGTCTTCTTCGCAGTATCCAGTTTCCCTTTCACCAGAGGGAGCTGCCCGCTTTCATAGATGTCATACTGAAATGGATGCATCTCGTTGACATCCAGCACCACAGCCACCTTGCCTTCTTTTGTCAGACCTTTTTTCTTGAATAAAATATTGCGTTCCACATGGAAGTCATATTCGAGATAACAGTATGGCACCCATACGTCTGTAACTTTCCCGATATCAAACTTCATCATCGGCTTGCCGAAAATGCTGCCGTGCAGGAGTCTGAGCTTGCTCTCTATGGCCTCCTGTCTGTCAGCCACCTGTTTCGTGTGATATTCACCGGTCTGTGGCTCCACTGTGCGCGGCGCCGTTTTCAGACGCTTCACCACCGTATCTCTCATTCAAAATCCTCCTTTCATTTATTTGTCGGTCATAGACCGACATTAAGGTATCCTTTAGGGTTTCATTTATTTGTCGGTCGCAGACCGGTATGGCTCCGGCCCCGCCCTGAACGAAATATATTATGATACAGCTCATACTTTTATGTACGTCCTCATACATTGCCGCGAAGCATTAAAAATGCCGTTTGAGATACAGCGGCATTTTTAATGTTGTTGGCAATATATTACCGGAGGTCTTATGACACTATATTTCTTTTACAGTTTCTCTCCACTTATATGGATATCCCGTGCCCATCATCTTGTCTATGAACACTTCAGGATCGAGTTCATCCGCAAATACGATGCCCTTTGGCATATCGATCTCGTCGATCAGCATCGTTCCTGTCGCAAGCGGCAGCGATACGTATACGAGAGCTGTTCCATAAAGCTTCTTGAGTTCCGGTCCCGGAGCATTCATCTTAGGACAGTTTGCCGTCCATGCGATTTTCTTTCCGTCTTTTTCTCCTGCAACTTCCACTACAAGTTCGATGAACGCAGTCTTGTCAGCGTACTCGAGCTGTTCGTCAGTCGCACCGAAGATATTGTTCTGAGGCGGCGGCACCATAGCTGTCACGACATCGATAGGCGCGACTTCCACATCTCCGATCCTGACCTTATCCTGCGAACACAGTCCCATAGCATAAAACATAGCAGGCTGATACATCATGTAATATTTGAAATCCACGTCTTTCACGTCCTTGAACGTAGCCGGCATGCTGTAGATCTCCTCATGAGAATGGTGAGTAACAGGCAGATGCCCTACCGGTTCAGGGAAATCCCACATTTCAAGCCCGCCGAACGGAGGATACTGAACGTATTTTCCATCCTCCAGCGCGTATGTCGGAGCAGCGCAGTCGATAAGAGCCTGCTTAGGTGACCATCCCGGATTCCATGGTCTGAGCACCCAGTCGTATTCATGTTCGCCCGGAAGATGAGTTGCCTTTCCTATCCTCATCTTGATGCTGTCGACTCTGTCCAGCCTGTTCGCAAGTCTTCTCGCCAGCACGTTAGTCCATCCCGGAGCGAATCCGCATCCGAACAGTGCAGTCAGACCTGCTTCTTTGAACTCCCTGCACAGCGGCATATCCTCGATCGCAACGCCTTCAACGAACTTATCCCAGAACGGTGTGTCAAAAGCTGTGTTTATATAATTAGCCTTTGCCTTTAGCGCACCTTCCATCACATAAGGGACCATCCACGGCATTACCATGTCGACTACGACATCGACGCCCTCAGCAGCTCTCGCCACGTCGTCAGGGTCAGTAGCATTAACTGTTCCTGTCTTGACCTTGTCACTGCCTATATGATCTGCTATCGCTTTCGCAGTTTCCTCCTTGAGATCGACAAGCCTTATCTCCTCGATGCTGTCCTGTCTGGCCAGTATAGATGCGCATGAGCCGCCCTGCCCGCCGGCGCCTACTATCAAAACTTTCATCCTGTTACCTCCTGTCATGTTACATGTTTTTTCAACTGACCATATATAGAGCAATACGCATGCCAAACTATTCAGAAAAATTCGATTTTATTTATGTAAAGCGCAGTATCGTTGAAATCTCAACGTTTTTATTCTTATGCAAAACCGCGGCGCACCTTGCTGCCGGTGCGTCTGCAGCCGTCAAGGCGCGTGAAAGCATAAAAAAAGGTTCCATTTCCGGAACCTCTGGATGTGTTTTATGTATTTGATTTGATTTTCAACCTTTTCAGGGTTGCAGTCCGGAACCTATCAGGTTCCATTTCTGGAACTCCCCTTGTTGAGCCCGTATTTGCTAAGCTTTCTGGAAAGCGTCGCCTTGCTCATGCTGAGCGCTTTTCCCACTTCGATTGCCTTTTTCCCATGAGCATCCATCATAGTTTCGAGTATATAACGCTCATACTCGTCCATGAGCTCTGTCATCGTTTTGTTTTCAAGCTGAGGAGTGTATGATGCCTTTTGCTCGACCGGCACGCCAAGTGCGCGCTCGACCTGGAATCTCGTTATCACATCGCCGTCAAAGCTGATGATGATGCGCTCGATTATGTTCTCCAGCTCTCTGATGTTTCCCGGCCACTCGAACTGCTGCAGCGCTTCCACAGCTGTATTCGTGATAGCCTTGTTCATCTTGTAGATCGCATTGAAATGATCGATAAAATACGTCGTAAGTGCGGCGATATCCTTTTTTCGCCCTCGCAGCGGCAGGAGTTCCAGCGGCATCACATTGAGTCTGTAATACAGATCCTGTCTGAACGTTCCTTCATCCACCGCCTTCTGAAGATCCCGGTTTGTCGCGGTTATCAGTCTGACGTCAACAGGTATCACCTTGCTGCCGCCAACGTGCATGATCTCCTTTTCCTGAAGGACCCTCAGCAGTTTCGACTGCAGATGCACGGGTATCTCTCCTATCTCGTCCAGAAACAGCGTGCCTGTGTTCGCCATTTCAAACAGTCCCATCTTGCCTTTTTTGCTCGCTCCTGTGAACGCACCCGGCTCGTATCCGAACAGCTCTGACTCCAGCAGATTCTCAGGTATCGCTGCACAGTTGATCTTTATAAAAGGTCTGCCGACTCTGCCGCTGTTCTGATATATGAAATTTGCGAACACTTCCTTGCCTGTTCCGGACTCGCCCGTAAGAAGCACCGTAGTGTCAAGTTTAGCTATGCGCGCAGCCTTTTCAGCAAGTGTCTTCGTTTCATCGTCTTCCGCTATCATGTTTCCCCACATGACGATGTTCTGATTCTTGAGATATTCGATCTCTTTTTTTATCTTTTCATTGTCTTCATTCTGTTCGCGCAGCAGATCCCTGAGAACGAGAGTCTCCGTGATGTTGCGTTCTGTGCACACGATCAGATCGATGCCGTCATCGCCGCAGTAAAGAGGTGTGCCGGTCACGAACACCTTATCACCGTCCCCGAGGTTCTGTATGATATCCTCTTCCTTTCCGCTCTTCAGCGTCCGCAGTGTTACCGAATTCTCGACGAAGCCCATTTCTTCAAGTTCAGCCATATTCTTGCCGAGCACTTCCTCTCTCGTCAGGCCGCCGGTCTTGCATGACTCGTCATTCAGGAAGACGGTGTTTCCGTCACCGTCAGTTATATAAACTCCGACTTTGAGGCAGTTGAGTATATCCAGCAGTATCTTATAGTTTTTCTTTATAAAATCCTTATACATGTGCACCCCTTTTCATACTGGTTTGTTCGCAAAATTCCGACTTTTATCTGTTTTTCCATGATATCATCATGTGTTACAAAAGTCCATAGCCGTGTGCTCTGTTATCCGCCGTTACTTTTTCGATACATCCTGAACGACTATCTCGCTCGCCTTCCTGTCTGTTTCTCTCATTATGATCTCGCAGATCTTCGTCACCATGCTCTGATCCAGCTCTTCGGTGTTCACCGTCACGTTGACTCCGCTGTCCGTTATCACAACGAAAGTCTCCGGCAGACCTTTGTTCCTGATCAGTGTTTCAACGGTCTTCTCCTGTTCCATGCAGTTGAGCAGGCGCATTTTTTCGGCTGACGCTTCCTGCTTTTCTGCCTTGGTCGAAGCTGAGCTTTCAGCATCTGTGAGCATCGATATTATCTTGTTTCGTTCCATGTCAAGCGTCGCTCTCATCTCTTTGAAATACGCATCTGTGTTTTCCAGTTCGGAAACATCGTCTGAGGTCACCAGCGCAGATTCATCAACACTGCCGCTGCCTTCCTTTTCCTCCTGGACGTTCAGACTGTCCACCAGCACATCGCCGTCGTGAAGCGGCACATCGTCGCTGGCAGTCCTGTCCGACCCTCCCGTTCCCGTGATCGAACAGACGCATATACCTGCCGCCAGCAGCATCAGCGCTGCGACTTTTTTCTTATTACCCTTTATAAAAGATATCACTGACTTCTTATCGTTCATTTGATGTTTCCCCCTTTTCGCCTGAGCTCCTGCCGGCTGCGTCCCCAGAGCTCTTCTCCGACTTTTTGACAAAGACCTCCACGCTGGTCGACGGTATGTTGAAAACAGCCGTGACAGCATTGATCAGATCGTTTTTGACTACAGGATCTCCGGCTCCCTGCGCAGTAACTATCACTCCACTGACACGTTCGCCGCTGTCGTGCTGCAGCATCACGTCGACCTCGCCGACTCCGTCTATATCCGCAAGTATGCTGCAGAGCTCGGCTTCCGTACCGCCGTCTTCATCTATGATCTGTTTCCTGCCGTCTCTGCCCTGAGTGAACACATCAAATGAAAGCAGTATCACCGCGATGATGATCATCAGCGCTGCAGCCTTTACACATTTGTCCCTGAAGCCCGGATCATTTCTGAATTTTTCCAGCAAAAGACTCTACCTCCTTTTCTATGTATATCTGAAACTCTCACCGATATTCCACTGCGATGTAAATGACAGGATACAGGATCGTAGCCATTATCACGAGCGAGAAAACGAACTTAACATATTTCCCCATGGACGAGTCAGGCAGCAGGATCTCGATGAATGAAAGCGCGAGTATTATGATGAACAGGCTGCTGACCCACTGTTTAACGATATCCGTCATAAGCTGCCTCCTCCCATACCCATGATGATCGTAATGAAAATAAGGAACATGAATGTGCCTGTCGCCAGCACTACGGTCATCGTCACCGCGGCGTTGCCTATCTCGTTCAGGCTGTCCGAGATGTTCTTCGGTGCAACAGGCTCTGCCGCGATCGCTATCAGCTTGTATACTACAGCTATGGACAGGATCTTCACGACCGGACCGATGAGCAGTGAAAGCAGTATGATGATTCCGATCACGCCCACAGCGTTTTTTATCAGCCCGATGCAGCTGATCACCATATCCAGAGAATCTGCAGCAAATCCGCCGACTATAGGCACGAAGTTGTCTATAGAAAATTTCGCCGTGTCTATCAGTATACCGTCTGCAGATCTCGTCACTATCCCCTGCACCGCTGTTATCCCGGTGAATATCGTTATCATCAGACCTGTCAGGAAGATCGCGCCTTTTCTCAAAAACGTCGACAGCTTTTTTACATAATTTTTTTCCGTTAAACCATTGATCATCGTGAACACCGCTGACAGAAAAACGAGCGGCAGCACAACGTGCTGTATCAGAAAATCGAATCCCGTGACCGCACCCGCCATGACGGGATCCATGATGCTTCCCGATGATATCCCTCCCATCGAGATCAGCAGCGGTATCAGTACCGGCAGCAGGATCTCCATCGCCGAAGCCATCGTACCTGTCGTACTCAGGCAGTAATCGTAAGTCTGATAAAAATTGCCTATGCAGAGCGCCGTGATGACGATGCCGCATATCATCGTGCCGAGGGACGACACCGTTTTGCTGCCGAACGTGTTCGAAAAATTCGTCAGCAGCCCTGTCACTATGCATATCGCCAGTATCTCACAGCCGATGAACACTGATGACCTCACTTCCATCAGGAAAAGGTCCGTCAGATTCTTTATGATGCTGTCAGTATCGAATATAGGTCTGCCGTTTATCATACTGTTTATTATCTGCTCTACGGTCATGTCGCCGAATATGCCGCCCTGCCCGGCCGCATCCGACATCATGCTTTCAAGTCCGGACAGATCCATCGAATCGAGCTGCCCGTCTATTATCGTCTGGTAATCCATCTTGTGCCCTTTCCATCCTCTATCCGAGAAGCGAACCGATCAGCTCCAGCACAGCCGTCAGCACCGGCATGGCGAGAGCAAAAATGATCACCTTTCCCGCCAGTTCGACCTTGGATCCGATCGTCGCCTCGCCGGCGTCTCTGCACAGCTGCGCCGTGAAATCCGTCACATACGCCACTGCCAGCACTTTGAGTATGACCGGAAAAAATGTCCTGCCGTATGCCACGTTATCGTATATATCCCCCAGAAAATCAAAAACGTATACGAGTCTGTCTATTATCGTGACGAAAAGTATCATCACTGTGGCCAGTATTATGTAGATCGTCAGCTCTCTGTTCACGCTTTTCATTAGAGCCGCCAGCAAAACTCCGGTCAGCGCCAGCGCAGCTATCCTGATGATTTCCATACCGCTCACCTAAAATTCCAGGAATGTCCTGACAGTATCAAAAAATTCGCTTATCATCTGTATCACCAGCATCAGCACCACGATCACTCCGGCCAGCGTCGTGAGCATCGCCTGTTCCTCGCGCCCCGCCTTGATCAGTACCTGGTTGAGCACCGCGATCGCGATCCCGATAGCCGCTATCTTGAATATTATATCTATCTCCATATCTCAAACTCCCGATTTCCCTGCCTGCCGCATGTACTTCAGTGCGCCGTCCCCTGCTAATGCCTGCATCATCATATCAGCATCACTGCGATGACCACGCCTGCTGCCATTCCAAGCCCTCTGTACATTCTTCCCTGCTTTTTTTCCTGCTCTCTGGCGTCCGCAAGGCCTGTCTCCAGCCGCATCACAGCCGGCCTTATTATATCCTGCTGTCCTTTCGCATCGCTCCTGCCGAGCCCCGCCGCGATATCACGCAGGACTGCAGTGTCTCTTTCATGTAAAGGGCAGCTTTTCGCATTTTCGCTGAGCGCAGTCTCCCATGAGTCTGTGAGCGGCTTCTGTTCTTTCATGCAAAGACTGCAGCTGCGGAGCACGTCTGAGAACCAGCATCGTTTCAGCTGTGATATTTTCATGAAGGTCTTCGCCAGATGATCCTGTCTGTATGTGATCTCAACAGCCAGCAGCCTTATCAGCTCAAGTGCGTTTTCCAGCTCTCTTCGTCTTGCCGCATAGCCTGAAGCCCTGATGAAGCCGAGCGATGTGCATCCTGCGAAGATCAGTATGCATCCTGCTGTCTTCAGCATCCTACGCACCCTTTGCCGCTTCCTGCACACCTGAAAGCTTCATGATGCGCTTTACTGTTCCCGTGCATGGCTCTGCCGACAGGAATATCAGCGTCTCGAATACATGCCTGCGTATCAGCTCGCCCACTGCCGAGTTTTCCACATCTTCAAAGCTGCTGCCGTGTATGGTCGTGACCGTCTTCACTCCTGCGCAAAGTGCGGCTTCTATAGCCCCGACATCTTCGTGTCTGCCGATCTCATCAGTTATGATCACGTCAGGCGACATCGATCTTATCAGCATCAGTATACCTTCGGCTTTCGGACATCCGTCAAGTATGTCCGTCCTGCTGCCGAGATCGTAGCTGCTCTCACCGCCTGTGCAGCCTGCTATCTCAGAGCGCTCGTCGCATATCCCGACTCTGTACCCGCGGTAGCTGAGTGTCCTCGCCAGATCTCGCAGTATCGTTGTCTTGCCGCACTTGGGCGGTGAGATTATAAGCGTGTTTCTTATCGTATTCAGCGACTTGTCGCATACGGAATCTATCACCTTTGCGGCAGCTCCTATTATCTGTCTGCTTCTCCTGATATTGAGCGATGAAATATCTTTGATAAGATGAACGTTCCCGTCTCTGAGTGTCACGGTCCCGCATATCCCCACGCGATGTCCGCCTTCTATCGTGATGTATCCCTTTGAAAGTTCTTCCTCGTATGCGTAGTACGAATAGTCCAGCAGTCTGTTCAGAGTCTCGTCCAGGATCTCCGGGGTCATCAGCCTGCGGTCGTGCAGACTGATCTCCCGTCCGTCGCCTATCACAAGCGTGTCCTGAAATGTCTTCAGCCGTATCTCCTCGAATTTGTCCAGGATGCTGTCGGGCAGCTGCCTTATCCTGTCGTCGACGGAAGCCGGCAGTTTGCGCAGTATCCTCTCCGTATTTCTGTCCATCCCTGCACCTCTTTCTTTTGTGATTTTCTATATAACAGATATATTCCTTGTCCATGGAATTATTCATGGAAATGGGATGAGGGAAGATTTTTTCGCATAAAAAAACCAGCTATCGTCATTGAGACATTGATAGTTGGTTTTATCCGTCTGATTTTGCCTGGAAGCCCTATTCGAACAGCCCGCTCACGATGATGATCGCGACTCCCGCCAGTGTTCCCAGGAGCGACACCCATTTGTTTTTCGTGTGAAGCAGATGCACCAGCAGTTCAAAGAACACGATATATATTATCATTCCCAGAGTCAGCGCTATCAGTATACCGACGAGGAAATCGCTTATCAGGAACCACAGCCCTTTCATGATAAGTCCGCCCGCAAATGTGGAAAGCGCTGCAGCCATGATGAATGCGATCTTCCTGCTTCGTTTTTCCTTTACAAGAGTCGAATATATGATCATGCCCATCGGTATGTTGTGCAGACCTACGCCGAATGCGATCATGACGCCGACATTAAGAGACTCCGCCGCCATGCTGTATACCGCCATTCCCTCGATTATATTGTGAAGGATTATCGCTACCGAAGACATTATCCCTATATGTATGACGTTTTCAGTCGTGCAGTGGTGCTCCAGTCCGTGTGCCGTATCGTGATCAGGTATGAAATGGTCGAGCAGCTTCAGCATGGCTATGCCCGCAAGCACACATATGATAAGCAGCACGATATTGCTTCTTCCCAGATTTTCCATAGCCTCGGGAAACAGCTCCGTCACCGCCAGTGCTGTCATTGTGCCAAAAGCTACCGATATCGATATCTGCTCTATGAGCTTTCTGTTTCTTGCAGTACGCGCTATGAATGCACCTGCCAGAATGAATATTCCAAGTAAAAAAGTTATAATTAATGACATGTATGCTCCTCTTTTCCATAGTACGACATCAATGAAGTGACCGCACATTTATGCCGTCACTTCTTTATGCTATGGAGCTTTTTCATCTATTTCGCTGAATTTTCCGTTTCCTTTGTCTTATCATGCCTGTCACGCTTTTCGCGTTTCTCATGACGACTGTTTTTCTCATGCTTTCCCGGATCATCGCCGTCTTCGCTTTCATCGCTGACAGGCAGTATCTTCATCGTGACTTTTTCTATTCTTCTGTCTTTTATCGAGTCGATCTTGAAAATATAGTTTTCGAAGATTATCTCATTGTTTACGTCGTTCTCATCCGGTATCTCTCCCAGGATATCTATGATGAATCCGCCGAGCGTTTCACTGTTCTCCGATTCGAGATCGACGCCCAGCTCCTCATCGAGATCGTCGAGATCCATGCTGCCGTCTATCACGTAGGTATCATCCGATATTTTCTGGAATTCAGTCTCTTCCTCGTCGTATTCATCGTCGATGTCTCCGACGATCTCCTCTATGATGTCTTCCATCGTAACGATCCCCGAGAACCCGCCGTACTCATCGATCAGTATCGCTATGTGCTGCTTTTCAGTCTGCAGCTCGACGAACAGCGAATCTATATTCTTCGTTTCCGGAACGAAGTACGGTTTTCTCAGTATCGATCTGAAATCCACGTTGTCAAAGCCTTCTTCTCTGGCCTTTATGAGATAGTCCTTTATGTGAAGTATACCTATGATATTGTCACTGTCGTCCTCATACACCGGTATCCTGGAATACCTCAGCTCCATCAGTTCGTCGATATACGCCTCCGTAGGCGCGTTGATATCTATCGAAAAGACCTCTGTCCTCGGAGTCATTACTTCATATGCCAGCAGATCGTCGAATTCAAAGATACTGGTGATCATCTTCTTGCCTTCTTCTTTGAGCTCTCCTTTTTCCTGACCTGCTTCGAGCATCGATACGACGTCGTCCTCAGAGTATTCGCCGTCGGACACGTCTGTCTTCTGTCTGAATATCTTCAGCAGTATCATTACGAGCACAGAAAGCAGCCATACGAACGGTTTAAGTATGACCGAGAATGCGCGCACAGGCCTTGCGGCGGCAAGCGCGATCCTTTCCGAATGGAGCGTCGCGACCCTTTTAGGGAAAAACATGCCGAAAGCCAGCATGAAAAACGACAGCACCAGCACGATGAGGAACATCGCTAGCCCGCTGCTGCACGGTATTCCCAGATCCTCGAGCATACCTGCTGCGATATCTCCGAAGTCAGCTGCGGCCTTTGCACTGGCAAAAAAACCGACAATGGTTATCACCACCTGTACAGCGGCAAGCGACTTGTTCGGATCTTCTATGAATTTTGAAAGCACTGCGGCTTTTCTGTTTCCCTCCTGTGCGAGCGTCTTCACCCTTCCTTTGTTCACGGATGATATCGCTGTTTCCGCAGCAGCGAAACAGGCATTGAACAATATCAGTACGGCTAAAATTATTATCTGTCCCCACATGGGCCCGGCGTCAGATGACATGATTATCTCCTTTCTCTGATCAGTGATCTGTTTGTTGTCCAGTCATTATCTGTTTTTAAGTTTTCTGAGTATGAAATTCTCCGCAACGGGATGTTCCATCTTTATCCTGAGTATCTGCTGAGGGTGCGGTGCAGATGCTATCGGCTCGCCCTCCTCGTTGAGCAGCACGTCGAGCTTCTGTGTGAAAAACGGCGTTCCCGGCCCGAACACTTCGATCTCGTCTCCTGCAACCATCTTGTTTCTCTGCTCCACGACCGCCATTCCGGTCTCAGGATCGTAGCTCTTTACCATTCCTATGAAGCTGTAGTCACGCGTATAATCGCTGGTCTGGTAATTCTGATCCTCATCGGTCGGCTTGCTGAAATAAAAACCCGTCGTGAATTCTCTGTGGCTGGCTTTCATGAGCTCGCTCATCCACTCGGGATCGTACTCGTACCTTTCCGGATCTTCATAGTACGCATCGATGGCGCGCCTGTATGCGCTGACTATCGTAGCGACATAGAACACGCTCTTCATGCGTCCTTCGATCTTTACAGATGATATCCCCGCCTCAGCCAGCTCAGGTATATGCTCCAGCATGCAGAGATCCTTCGAATTCATTATGTACGTGCCGCGCGCATCTTCCTCCACCGGATAATACTCGCCCGGCCTTTTCTCCTCGACCAGTTTGTATTTCCATCTGCACGGATGTGCGCACTGACCTCTGTTGGCGTCTCTGTTTATCATGAAATTGCTTAGCAGACATCTGCCTGAATACGATATGCACATTGCGCCGTGGATGAACGATTCCAGCTCCATATCCTCAGGTATGTTCTGTCTGATCTCTCTGATCTCGTCAAATGTCAGCTCACGCGCAAGCACCAGTCTTTTCACGACCTGTCTGTACCAGAAATTCGCGGTCGCATAATTCGTCATATTCGCCTGTGTGGAAAGATGCAGCTCTGCGTCCGGCATCACTTCCTGTATCAGCGCTATGACTCCCGGGTCTGACACGATGAACGCATCCACCGGGATATCTTTTATCATGCCGAGATATTCCCTCAGCGGTTCGATATCTTCATTGTGCGCGAAGATATTGAACGTCATGTGGCATTTCACGTTTTTGCTGTGAGCGTACTCGACGCCTTCCCGTATCTCGTCTGTCGTGAGATTGCCCGCTCCGGCGCGAAGGCTGAACATCTCGCCTCCGAAATATACTGCATCCGCACCGTAGTCGACGGCGATCTTCAATTTTTCAAGGTCTCCCGCAGGAGCTAAAAGTTCCAGTTTTCTCATATGTCTAAATCGCTTCTTTCTATGGGATATACCATTTCTTGTCTATAGTGCTTATCGATACGCCGTCGCCTACCGGCAGCACACATGTCTCCGCGTATTCGATGTGCGTGATGTACTTTATGAATTCGCGCATTTTCCTGATGCTGGTCTTGTAGCGTCTGCCCGGATCATATTCATCCGAAGCCGTCATCCCCTTCATCAGCACGTTGTCGCATATCACCATCGCATCCTGCCTGCAGAGCGGCATCGCCAGATCCCAGAACTCCCGGTAATGGCTCTTGGCTGCATCGATGAACACAGCATCGAATATCTCCGGATCATCGCTGTTCTCTGCAGCTATCTGAAACAGGACTTCCCTTGCGTCGCCGAATCTGATATCCACACGATCTGAAAATCCCATCTCTGAAATATTCGTTTTCGCCACCTCGTACATTTCCGGATCCGACTCTATAGTCGTCACTTTGCATCCGCATCCGTCCGCAAAGCATGACGCCGAATATCCGACCGCGGCCCCTATCTCGAGCATATGCACCGGTTTCTTGATGTTAAGAAGCTGCAGCAGCAGTCCTTCCGTGTCTCTCAGGATCACCGGCACGTGGTTCTTTTCTGCAAATTCGCGCAGCTCCACAAGCTGCGGGTTTTCATTTTTGTATAACTTGTCTATATATGCACTTATTATGCTGTTAGTAATATTCATATCAATACCATTTGTTTTCCTGTACTGCCTTGTCGTGTTCCTCGTTAGTCTTAGAGTATATTATCTTACCGTCCTGTGTCGCAAAGAAGAACAGGTAATCGGACTTCTCATAGTTGAGCACGCTGTCGACAGCGCTGCCGTTCACGGCACATATTGGTCCTACAGGCAGTCCCGCGTATTTTCTGGTGTTGTATTTCGAATCTATATCGAGCTCGGACTGCGTCAGCTCAAGAGATGTTTTCTGGTTTGCATAGCATACCGTAACATCACTGCCGAGATTCATTCCCTGGTTGAGACGGTTGATGAAAACTCCCGCGATCTTAGGCATCTCGTCGCTGACATTGCTGCCTTCTCTCTCGACGATAGATGCCAGAGTGAGGACCTCATGCACGGTGAACCCGCTTTTCTCGATCTCGCTCTTTCTCGATGAAAGCTCTGAATCTGTCATGTCGAGCATCGCCTCAGTCACGCTTTCGATCGTCGGATCCTCTTCCGTGATAAAGTACGTTTCAGGATACAGATACCCCTCGAGAGGATACATGATACCGTCACTTAATATCGAGTCCGTCAGGAACCAGTACTTGTCTATAAGTTCCTGCAGATATGCCTTGTCCGCCCATTTTGCGATGAGCTCATCTGCAGTGAACGGCATTTCAGCGGCGATCGCATCTGCCACCTCTGGTATCGTCAGTCCTTCTCTGATGATGATCCTGTCCTTGGAGACATAATCGAAATCCCCTGTATTTATAGCCTCCATCATCTCAGGCAGAGTCATGGACTTGCTGAATATGTAGCTGTTGGCCTGCAGCGAATCATATCCGCCAAGTCTCGCATGTATCTTAGCAAAAGTCTTGTTCCTGACAAGCCCGTTCTCATCCAGTATGTCTATTATGGCCGATGCTCCGCTGCCTGACGGCACTGTTACCGTCACCGGCTCATCGCTTTTCGCATCGACTGCTCCTATCCCGTGAAGATAAGCTACTGCTCCCCCTGTTATCAGTACGACAAGCACTGCCAGAATGATGACCAGCGGCTTTATCCTGCTGCCCTTTCGTTTCGACATCTATTACCTCGTTTCCGGATAAAATCCATGTTAATTGTTTTCCGGCAGATAATGAGCACATCTGAGCATGTCCGTTATCCAGACACTGCTCTGCGCTGCCGTCAGAGTACGTCCGCCATGCAGGCGCAGCTCTTTGCAGCAGGCCGGCGACTGTACGCCGCCCGGCTCGATGCAATTTGCCGGATTTACAAAAAGGGACGTGTGTGCGTCCCTTCTGCGTTTGATTGCGATTTATTTTGATCTTCCCAGATATTCTCCTGTTCTGGTATCGATCTTGAT
>CAKQIZ010000001.1 GCA_934247125.1 uncultured Clostridia bacterium | reverse complement strand
TTTCTCACATATATCCAGATAAGGATGAATCTAAGTATATATATCACTGTGGCAACGAATTTTACCAGCAGCACATTACAGCCTTCCATTATGAGCCATACCGTGATAACAGTATTCAGTACTGTACCCAGCGTCTGGACCAGCATCATAACGTAGCCCTTCTGGTTTGCCATCAGCAGCACTTTGTATTTGCCAAGGAACAGGTAATCCACGAGATTGCTCGTTGCCAGTATGATTATCATAAAACGCGTTATTCCCGGCTGAATCTGGTTCTGCACCAGCATAGGATACAGAACTACCAGAAATACCAGCAGCAGCACGTATGCTATCCCTGACCTGTAGTAGAACCGCTTTGTCGCCGACAGTATCCGGTTTATCTCGTCAACATCGTTGTCCGCAAGCGGTTTGTAAAGCCCTACTATCGACGCTGCACTGACTCCGGCCTCCACCAGTGCCAGATATGAGATGAACTGTGTCACAGACACGATCATACCGTTCATCGCTGATCCGTAGGCTATGATAAAAAAACGTGGCAGTATAAGCCCCGACAAAGCGACGGTGATCTGCAGTATTAAGTTTGCAAGTATGTTTTTTAATGCTTTTCTGCTTCTCATAATATATCTATCCAAACCGGCGGAAAACTGCCGCCTGTCTTAGGATCATCAGTGAAGAGACTCCTTCCGTGTTAAAATATAAATACTCTTTATTATATCCCTATAGCAGTACAGAATCAAGGTTTTGCGCTTTTTTACACACATTGCACACATTGATGCTCCCGCTGCAGCCTGCATTCCCGCAGCTGCAGTTTTACGCGGTGCGCCGGCACGGCACGTATCGTTCTGCCGCGCTCATTCTTCCATCAGCTCCAGCCTTGATACGGATACTTCATATGCGGTCTTCGTCACAGCTTCGCCTTCATCTGTGAATTTCCTGTATTCACGGCTCTGTATGCGCCCTTCGAGTCCGACTTTGTCTCCCACCTCCAGGCTGCCGCCGTAGACTGCGTTCCTTCCCCATGCTATCGTCGGGATATAATCGGACTTGTTGTACATCCTGTTCACTGCTATCATCAGGTCACAGATCTCCCGCCCCAGCGGTGATGTACGTCTCACAGGCGGCTTGCATATGTATCCTTCGAGCATGACGCGATTCTCATACTCGCTGCTGCTTTCTTCCTCATACATCACATGCCTTGCAAATACTGTGACCTCCAGTCTGTTGCGCCCCTCTGATTCACGGTTGTATGTCCTCACCTGCCCGCATAATTCCATGAACTCACCCGGCTGCGGTATGCGGTCTTCCATAAGCTTTTCCGGTATTATCACCCTTATCCTGT
Source organism: uncultured Clostridia bacterium (assembly GCA_934247125.1). GTDB lineage: Bacteria > Bacillota > Clostridia > Peptostreptococcales > Anaerovoracaceae > Lentihominibacter. The sequence continues at coordinate 67,497 of CAKQIZ010000001.1, read as the reverse complement.
CCTCATATCCGCTCCGCCGCAGTATACCCATCACCGTCAGATAAAAAGCTTCTCCACATGTTTTATGACTGAACACCGGCTCAGAAAGCACCTTTCCTGCCAGATGCACCATATTCTCTTCATTTAGATATCCCATTAAAAAATCCCCCTCCAGGCATATTCTGTTAAATCATATGCGTCTGCAAGGGGAGTTTATACATACATTCTAGTCGTATTTCCATGTACCTTCGGAAACAAACACTTTGAGCCTCCTCTTGAGTACACTGAAGTCCAGCGGCAGCTTTTCACCGTGTTCTCCGTCTATGTCCGTGCTTATATCAACGTCCGACTCTATCGTGAGCTTTTCGGTCTGGAAACAGAGCACGTGCTTGTTGTTAGGGTGTCTTCCGTGCACTACTTCAAAAAGCAGCGGTCCGAATTCCACGATCGGCATTTTCTTGAAAGCTATCACGTCGAGCTTGCCGTCATTCATGTATGAATCCGGGGAAAGCTTCCTGAATCCGCCTGCCGACTCACCGTTCATCACTACCATGAAGTAGATGTTTTCCTCGTAAACGGTATCCGGTGTAGTCAGCTTCACAGGGAGCGCACGTATCTGCGGTATCTCTGTGACAGCCTTTAGATAATAAGCCAGTGTCCCTATCGCATTCTTGAGATTGGGATCGGTCTTCTGACTGACATCTATCAGCGCGCCCATCGCTGCAACGTTTATGAAGCACTTGTTGTTCACGACGCCCACGTCTACCTGAGTCGTCTTTTTTCCGAGGGCAATATCGAGCTGATAGTCTATATCAGACGGCAGTTCGAAATAGTACGCGAAGTCATTCGCCGTTCCTGCCGGAAGTATCGCAAGCGGCAGATGTATGTCGTATTTCACCATGGCATTTACACACAGGTTGATGGTCCCGTCACCTCCGGCAACTATTATCCTGCTGTACTGCTCCTGATCTATCTCCGACAGCACCCTGTCTATCATTATGCCTTTCGCGGCTCTGACCGGAATGAGCTGGTATCCCTCCTGCTGGCACCTGTCCACTATATGATCCAGATGAGTCTTGAATATCCCGTTTCCTGCATGCGGATTGTAATAAAGCAGGATTTTATTGGCTTTGCCTGTATCTGTCATTTTTTAAGCATCCTCCTGATCTCACTTATAAGGTACAATGACCCCGCAAACAATACTGCGTCATAATCTTTCCATATCTTTTCTGCTTCAGCGATGCTCGCCGCGGCATCCCCCGATGCGATCACCTTCACTCCCACATCCGCAAGATATCCGGCGAGCTCCTCCGCCTTGAATTTTCTCGGGTTGTCCGGCTCAGCAGCTATGATATCTGTCGTTATATCCATTAAAGCGCCCAGTATCCTGTCCGTCTGCTTGTCTGCCAGCATCCCGGTCACGAGAAGTATCTTTTTCCCTTCGAAATACTTTTTCATCGTATCACGAAGAGCTGCAGCTCCCGCTTCATTGTGTGCTCCGTCGGCTATTATCACAGGCTCGTGTTCCTGCGGACAGCCTTCGCGCAGTATCTCGAAACGTCCCGGCTGCACGGCATTTTTAAGACCTCTGTAAAGTTTTCCGCGTTCGACCTTTATGTCTCCTGATTTCCTCAGCACTTCTATCACTGCAAGCGCTGTTTTCAGGTTTTCTCCCTGATGCCTTCCTGCCATGGAAATCTCCACATCGCTGTAGTCAGTGCCCCACAGCTCCATGCTGACCGTCTGTGAAAACGGAGTCTCACCCGATATCGCAAATCTCATCTTCGAGAGATCGTAAAGCCTGCTTGACTTCTCATATGCTGTTCTGGCTATCACAGATGCTGCTCCATGGTCTGTGACATTTGATATCACCGGCACACCCGGCTTGATTATGCCGGCCTTGTCCGCAGCGATCTCTTCAAGCGTGTTTCCAAGCCTGTCCATATGGTCGTACGATATAGAGCATATCGCACAGGCCATCGGCTTCTTCACGACATTCGTAGAGTCGCCTCTGCCTCCCAGTCCTACCTCCAGCACTACTATATCTGCATCTTTTTCCGCAAAATACAGAAAGGCTATCGCCGTTATCACTTCAAACTCTGTCGGCGAATCCATACCTTCGGATGTCATCTCTGCCGCAGCAGCAAGCACCCGGTCTGAGTACAAAGTCAGATCATCGTCGGAGATGTCCTCCCCGCCGAGCCGTATCCGTTCATTGAAGCTCTCGATGAACGGTGACGTGTACAGACCTACTCTGTATCCGCACTCTGTTAATCCGCACTCCAGGAATTTGCATACTGAACCTTTCCCGTTCGTCCCGGCGATATGTATCACTCTGAGACTGTCCTGCGGATCTCCGAGCTTTTTCATCAGCACGCTCATCCTCTCAAGCCCAAGCACGCTTCCGAACCTGCTGAACTCATGTATCTTGTTTATAGCTTCGATCATTTTACCTTTTTCTCTACCACTGCAAGTCTGTCGCAGACTTTTGCAAGCATTTCCTCGTACTTGACCTGCTTTGCCTTTTCTTCGTTGATAACTTTCTCGGGAGCTTTCTTTATGAAGCCTTCGTTGGAAAGCTTGCCGACTACTCTCTTCACTTCACCCTCGAGCTTCTTCTTTTCTTTCCTGAGTCTGTCGAGTTCTGCCTCGTAATCCATTATATCATCGAGCGGGATGAAAATCTCTGCTCCTGCGACTACCGCTGACATTACTTCTTCTGGAACGTCTGCCTTGCTTGCTGCAAATTTGATATCAGTGATGTTCGCGATTTTTGATATATATCGCTCGCCGGCCCTGACTACAGGTTCCTTGCCGTCTGCACACAAGATGACTGCGGTCAGCTTTTTGCTCGGTGCGGCGTCGGCCTCTGCTCTGATGTTCCTTATGCTCTTTATCACAGCCATGGCCATCTCGAGCTTCTCTGTCTCCTCAGGGAAAGTCAGTTCTTCACTGTAAAGCGGCCAGCTTTCCCTGATCAGGAAGTTGTCAGGATTGTCTGCAGATGCCTCTTCCTTAGGTAAATATGTCCATATTTCCTCAGTAATATACGGCATGAACGGATGGAGCAGTCTGAGCATGTCCTTGAGCACTTTTACTAGAACTGCTCTTGCGACCATCTTATCCTGCTCGTCATCGCCGTAAAGTCTGCCTTTTACTATCTCGATGTACCAGTCGCAGAATTCGTTCCAGATGAGGTCGTAGGCTCTCTGTCCTGCAAGTGCCAGATCGAATTTCTCCATCGTTTCTGTTATATATCTGACCGCATCGTTGACTCTGGATATCATCCACTTGTCTTCGTCCTGCAGCGCAGCGCTGTTCAGATCTGTGAGATCCGCCATCTCTCTGAAGCTGCCGTCTTCATCCTGCAGGTTCATGATAACGAATCTCGATGCGTTCCAGAGTTTGTTCGCAAAATTTCTTGCCGATTCGAGCTTGTCTGTCTTGAATCGCATGTCATTGCCCGGCGTTATTCCTGTCGTGAGCATGAATCTCAGCGCATCAGCTCCATACTGGTCTATTATCTCCAGCGGATCTATGCCATTGCCGAGCGATTTGCTCATCTTCCTGCCCTGGGCGTCTCTTACGAGGCCGTGTACATAAACGTACCTGAACGGTACTTCACCTGTCGTTTCCAGTGCTGAGAACACCATCCTGACTACCCAGAAGAAGATGATATCGTATCCTGTCACGAGCACATCTGTAGGATAGAAATATTTGAAATCTTCCGTCTCTTCCGGCCAGCCGAGTGTCGAAAACGGCCAGAGTGCCGATGAGAACCATGTATCGAGTACATCCTCGTCCTGCCTGATATTCGTACTGCCGCACTTGCTGCACTGACGCGGAGCAGTTTCCGCAACCATCAGCTCACCACAGTCCTGACAGTAGTATGCAGGGATCCTGTGCCCCCACCAGAGCTGTCTCGAGATACACCAGTCTCTGATCTCCTCGAGCCAGTGCAGATATGTCTTCTCGAATCTCTCAGGCACGTGCTGCAGCGCCCCGCTCTTTGCCGCTTCGATCGCAGGCTTTGCCAGCTCTTCCATCTTTACGAACCACTGGTCCGAAAGCATCGGCTCAACGACAGTCCTGCATCTGTAACATTCGCCTACAGGGATGACTTTTTCCTCTGTCTTCACGAGGTAACCCGACTCTTCGAGGTCCCTGACCCACGCTTTACGACATTCGTATCTGTCCATACCCTCGTATTTTCCTGCAAGGCTGTTCATCGTAGCATCAGGATCGATGCACGATATGCTTTCCAGATCATTTCTCTGTCCTACTTCAAAGTCGTTAGGATCGTGAGCAGGCGTGATCTTTACGGCTCCCGTTCCCTTCTCCGGATCCGGATACGGGTCAGCTATGATCGGGATCTCCTTGCCTACGAGAGGCAGGATAACGTTCTTTCCGACCATATCCTTGTATCTTTCATCGCTCGGATGCACTGCTATAGCAACGTCTCCGAACATAGTCTCAGGTCTTGACGTCGCAACGATGATACCCTCACCGCCGTCTGCAGCCGGATATCTGAAGTACCAGTACATGCCGTTCTTGTCTTCATGCTCTACTTCCGCATCCGAAAGAGATGTGCCGCATTCCGGACACCAGTTTATCAGTCTGTTTCCCTTGTAGATCAGGCCTTTTTCGTAAAGTCTCACGAAGAAGTGGTTTACCGCCTTGTTGCAGCCTTCATCCATCGTGAAGCGTTCTCTGCTCCAGTCGCATGAGTCTCCGAGTTTTCGGCACTGTTTAGTGATCTTTCCGCCGAACTCTTTTTTCCACGCCCATGCTCTCTTGAGGAATTCCTCTCTGCCGAGATCTTCCTTTTCCAGACCTTCTTCCTCTCTGATCCTGTTCACTACCTTTACTTCTGTAGCTATGCTGGCATGATCGCTTCCCGGAAGCCACAGCGCGCTGTAACCCTGAAGTCTCTTGAATCTCGTCAGTACATCCTGCAGAGTCTGGTCCAGCGCATGTCCCATATGCAGCTGTCCTGTTATGTTAGGCGGCGGCATCACGATCGTGAACGGCTTCTTGTCAGGATCGCATTCAGCTCTGAATGCTCCGCTGTTTTCCCACATATCGTAGATCCTGTCTTCGAATTTTTTAGGATCATATGTTTTATCAAGATTTTTTTCCATATTCTATATCTCCTTTACTGCCTCAATATCATGAGCTTACTGCCTGAGGCCTTTTCTTCTCTGTTCTTCGTGACGCTTCTTCATCACCGCGCCATATATACCTGCTGCTATGCTGAACACCAGCATCACTGCAGCGATGACTGCGTATATCTTGTATATGCCGCCGGATCTCTCGTATCCCACCTGCTCCGCTCCATCTGCGGTGACACGGTACTGATACAGATCCCAGCCTGTATCGAGATTCACATCTATATGCTCCTCTCCGTTCGACATCATGCCTTCTTCATAATCATATTTATCCGCGAAATGATAAAACACTGCAACTCCGAAATCATCGCCTGCTCTGAAAGCATACATCGACCGGATCCCGTGTTCCTCCGCAGCCGTGATCTGTATATCATCAGCTTCGGACTCCTTCTCGATTATCGCTGTCACTTCGCTTCCGGGATGCCCCGATATGTATGTGGCCGCTGTCGGAAACAGAAAAAACGCCGCAAATACAAGCCATATGACTATTATAAAGTTTTTCACTATTCAGCCTCGCTCTCGTTCTCCATATCGCGTTTCATCGAAGCTACCATTTCAGTTGTAAAGCACACATTGTCGCTCATCGGGTTTATCGTAAAGCCTGCGATCCCGCTCTGCGGCATAAGCAGTATCGCCGCAAGATCGTCAAAGTTCACGATCATGCTGTGCTGATCCTTTTCGATATCGCATCTCAGCATCTCTTCGCCGTCAGTGAACACCGGATAGTAGAGATCGCCGTTTGTAGCCTTTATCAGTTCGAAACTGATCCTCGTATCCTTCTCAAGCACGACCTCCTCGAGAGCCTTGTCATACTCAGGATCCTTATCCATCGATACCGGTATCAGCAGTTTTGCTCTGACCACTTCGTTCAGAAGCTTGACCGAGTTCTCCATCCCCGGATCTTTCTTCGCATCCTGTATAGCTTTTTTCAGTTCCGGGTTTCTCACCGGCTTAGCCTGTTCCATCGTAGAAATCCTCCTATTTTTCCAGAATATATGCTTTCAGTCCCGGACGCCCTGTATCTCTGCCGCCCTTTGCCTCTGTTTCCTTTATCATTTTCGCTTCTGCGAGCAGGTCATGTCCCGGATCCGCCGGCTCTGCTCCGATGCCCATCAGACCCGCAAGTCCAGAAGGTGTTACCATCTCGGTATTTACATCTGCCGTGCGGAAATCATAGCTGCAGTTTTCCCTTAGTGCCATCACTGCAGGCACCGGCACACTGATCTCCCCGTGGCTACACATGATAGTGCCTTTTCCATCGTATATCGCCGATGTGCGTATTTCTTCCGCATCTATGTACGATACCGCCATACCTGTAGCCAGAGCATTGATGATCGCTTCGTCTCTGCCGACCTCATGAAAATGCACCGTTTCCGGCGCAGCACCGTGCACCTTTGCCTCGGCCTTTGCTATGTTCGCATAAACAGCCTCCGCTGCAGCCTTTGCAGCTTCCGGAAAACGGCTTCCGGCTATGATGCTTTTCACTTCTGCATAGCTCCTGCCGTGTCCGTGATGTCCATGGTCATGATGATCATGCCCGTCAGCTCCATGACTTCCGTGACCGCCGCAGCAGTCTCCATGTCCATGATGCGATTCCCCGCATATACCATGCTCTGCAGCTTCATTTATTTTTTCATATATCTCATCCGAGCGCCCGCTCAGATCAGCAGCCGCTTTCAGCAGCATGTCCCCGCTGATACCGTTGCTGCAGTCAAAATACAATATTTTCATCTTCGTTTGAATACCTTCTTCCTGAAAATCTGCTACCTTTTAATATACATTGAATGGCAGTAAAAGTAAAGTGACAAAAAGCCCTTAGTGCCCTGTACAAAAGAGATGTCGCAGACCGGTCCATGCAGTCTGCGACATGTTTTCATCGATATTTATTCTGATACCGACGCCTCATCAGAAACGCCCATAATACGATCACTACGCCCAGTATCATCGGAACTGCGCCTTTTGAAGATGGTACACCGGGAATCATGCCCGCCTTTACCGCCAGTCCGAACAGAATGACTGCAGCTCCTAAAATGCCGCAGATCATATTCGATATTTTCATAAAGCTCATAACGCCCCTTCTTTCAACGCTGTACCGAAAGATCACTATTTATTTCTCTGACCTGTCCTTCGAAGATCGTGAATGCCACTTCTGTTTCAGAGATCTTCTCTGCCGGCATCTCGAATATATCATCCTCCAGAACGACCATATTAGCCAGCTTGCCTTCCTCTATCGATCCGATCACATGATCCAGGCGCATCCTTATCGCGTTGGTCATAGTGTAGCCGTGTATGAGCTGCTTCAGATCCAGTTTTGCACTTGCTGGAGGGCGAACACTTCCCGGATATCTGTCAGGATCCAGCGGGACAAGCGGATCCACACGAGTCATCGCTACCTGCATTCCGAAATAAGGATCAGCTCTCATCGCCTCCTGATAGCTGAATACATCGCTGGAAAATCCGACATGCTCACCTTCATTGATGATTTTCGTAAAATCATACATCGTATCCCATCGCTCACGTCCCAGATAATTCTGCGCTTCCTCTCCAAAGTAGCCTCCTGACCAGTGAGTCGACCAGTCTATGTATATCCCGAGCTCATGCACCCTGTGCACGTCATCCGGATGAATGATCTCGCAGTGCGCCAGAGTGACCTTGATGCTCCAGTCATCCCCGCATATCTTCTGCGCCGCTTCAACAGCATTGCACATGCGCCTGAATGCACCATCGCATATCGTGTGCACATGCAGGTCTATCCTTTCTTCGTTCAGGCGGACGAGTATATCACGTACCTCTTCCTCTTCTGCAAAAGCACTGCCGTAGTTCGTTCCGGCCGGATCATTTGCAAAAGGCTGCGTACTGAGACAGTCTCCCATTTCATTGGTGCCGTCTATGAAAAACTTGATCGTATTGCAGTGTACATGTTCACTCGTATATTTCTCCTGCCATTCTCTTACCCTTGCGATAGAGGCTTCCAGATCCTCAGGCTGACCTAAGATCGACGTCGCCTCATAGAACATTCCCAGTTTGCCGGCCTTGTCAAGTTCATAGAAGAACTTCATGTTCTCATCGCCCTCTGTGAATCCATCCATCATGCACATGATCCCGTAATGCCTGAAAAAGTCCAGCAGCGGTTTTATCATCTCTTCATCGACGACTTCCGGCGGTTTCCATCCCAGTTTTTCATATATACCATAATCTCCGTCAGCCCCCGCTTCATGGCACCAGCCCGTATACTCACCGTTTTCATCTTTTTTGAATTCCGCGCCGCCTACAGGACTTGCCGAAAACGGCTTGCCGTCCTCTCCCGTGAGCATCTCAAGCGCCATGGAATTATACCAGCAGGCGTGATCGGTGAAGTCCTGGATCCTTGCCGGCCTGTCGCTTACAAGCGCATCCAGCTCTTTTTTATCAGGTCCGTTCGGTCCGAAGATTTCGGCAAAATAGTTTTCACAGAAGAAATAAGGCCGTTCCTCTTTAGGATACTTTTTCAGAGCTTTTCTTATATTATCGAACAGCTCGTCCTTGTCATGAGTCAGCGGGATCCTCACTCTCCAGAAAGTCTTTGCTACTGTCGTCGGATGAGTATGCCCATCGATCAGACCCGGTATGACAGTCCTGCCTCCGAGATCTATCACCTCTGTATCCTCTGAAGCAAGCTGTCTTGCGCCTTCATTGCTCCCTGTATATACTATCTTCTTTCCCTGTACGGCTACTGCTTCCACCCACGGTTTTCGCGGATCTTCCGTATAAATTTTGCCGTTTAATATTATTTTTTCTGCAGACATTTGTCTCCTCCTAAAACTCTATTCGATCGGTATCTGTATTTCCACAAGATGATCCGACCAGCTTTCACGATCCCATGGCCCATGTATCGCGCTGATCCTGCTGTCTCCGCAGACAGTGAATCCTGCTTTTCCGATTTCTGAAAACGCACTGCTGAGCGTCTTATCGATATCTCGAAAGGATCCCCTGTGCATCATGCATGCCGCCCTGATTTTCGGCACGACGACGAATCGATATTTTCCATCGGCATTATCCATACCTGCACGATCCACCATATCATAATAGTGGATATGCATCCTTCCTTTCGGAACAACACCTCGCGGATGTGTAAAATAATTATAGTCGTCCGGCATCTCAGGCACATTCACGTCGGGATTTTCCCTATGCATCAGTTCTTCTAAATTAACCAGCGAATTACTATCAGTTTCAAAATCAAAAAAGTCATAGTAATCATCGATATCAAATTCAGCAGTATAAGCAATATGCTCAGGTATTTCCTTTATCTTTATATCAGTCATATAGTTCTTCCCTTTCCATATACATCGAAATCAGCTGCTTTTTTACCAGTCCGTCGATCTGAGACTGTGCATCCCTGATCTCAACTAACGTCTCAACATTATCCTTTTTCATCTCATTTCGATATTTCCGCCTGAATTCATTAGGTTTGCAGTTATACCAGAATTCAAAGGCAGCATACATGTATTTAGGTGATGAAAAATGACATTCAGCTGAAATCTCTGCAATGCTCATATCCGTAGTCAGAAGCATCCTCTCTGCTTTCCACGATCTTATATATGTCAAGATATTATTGAAGCCTATCGCATACCTTGAAAGCATACTGCTCATATAGCCTTCCGTAACTCCTGTAAGTTCTGCCACATGTTTGAGAGTTACAGTTTCACTGCAATGCTGCAGCATATATTCGACGATTTTTTTCAAACGCAGAAGCGTTTTTTCCGTCATTTCATTATTCCTGCTGCTCCACTGACATATATCGAATCTATAATAGATAAGCTCCATCAGCTTATCTGTCGCTTTCCATATATCTTCAACAAATCTCTGATCCGTCCTGTCATATTTCAGTAAATACTCCAGTATCGCCAGCAGTATACCTCGCAGTTTCTTGTGATCCGCAGTGTTATATGGCACTTCACTGTCGGCAGTGCCTTCGCACACGAACATCTGATCGATAAACTTTCTGTATATCCCTCTGTCCTGTTCCAGGTCTATGTAAAAAGATGCACATAAAGCACCTTCTTCACTGTAGAGATAATGAGTGTCTCTGTCTACCAGAATGAATTCACCCGTTCTCAGCTGAAATTCTTCAAAGCAATAGGAAAATGTCACGCATCCTTCCAGACACATCGTTATTTCGATCATTTTTTCATGAGCATGCGGCATAATAAAATTTATGTTCCGCAGCGTTAACCCCAGCGCTGTTCCTTCGATCCACCTGATCGTTTCATTCTTACTCTCATGCATGTCTTTTATATCCCGTTTACCTGTATATTGCTGCAAAATTTGACTACATTTCCATTTCTGGCGGCAGCTCCTTAAATCCCTTGGTCTTGACTGCCAGATATATGATCCCCAGTGCTGTCCAGATGCAGCCAAGGATCTTGGCGCTTGTCCCGACAAATATAAATGCAACGACAAGCACGAATACGCCGACCCATGGCAAAATCAAATACATTACGATGTTTTTCAAGCCTTTGCGCTGGCGCTTCTTTAGAAAGAACAATGCGAACACCGAAAAATTCACCATGATAAATCCTATTATAACACCAAATGATACCAGCTCCATTGCAGCCATCAAATTCTCAGCAAAGAAAATCCCCATACATGATATCAATGTTGTCAATATGATATTCTTTACCGGTGTATTGAATTTCGGTGAAACTGAGGCAAAGAATTTCTTCGGCAGCGCATTGTCACGGCCCATACCAAGAAGTATTCTTGATGCAGCTCCTACGGCAGCTAATGAACAGATAAACGATGCGCAGTTATCTACTACAAAGAAAATGTCACCGGCCCAGCCGCTGCCGATACCATCATAGAATTCATACACGCCTGTATCCGGATCCTGGATCAGTTGTACACCTTCCGGCCATGCGATGTTCATGCAGTATGATGTTATAAAGAACAATATGCCTGCACCTACACAAGTCAGCATTACAGCCGGAGTCATGATCTTCTCCGGATTCTTCGTTTCTTCTGCCATCGTAGTGACCGCATCAAAGCCTACAAAAGACAGACACAGTACCGCTGAAGCATTTATAACAGCAGAGATGCTGAAAGTTTCAGGATTGTATATCGCTCTGGCTGATAAAATCGCTCCATCTCCTTCACCTTTACATACGTATACGATACAGAGAACGATCGTCAGCACAGTGAATGCAATCTGCGCCGCGATAATTACCGTATCGACGATCGAAGCGATCTTGGCTCCTACTATATTCAGGAATGCCGCGATCGCTGCTACAACCAGCATTGCCAGCCATGTAGGTATTACCGGAAAATATAGATTTACATAAATTCCTATGAGAAGAAAACCCGCCATCGGCAGCAGAAGGTAGTCCAGCAGCATTATCCATCCGGTAATAAAACCCACATGTGGCTGGACAGATTTATGCACATAAACATATGCAGATCCTGCTACAGGAAATTCCTTGACCATCCTCGTATAGCTATATGCGGTGATGGTCATAAGTACCGTTGTTATCATCAATGCCAGCGGATAATGCCCTGCGGTCCCTGATTCTGCAGTCCATATCCCGTAATAATTGAATACGACAGTAGGCGCAAGATAGGCAAGGCCGAAACCTACAAGCAACGGCAGATTCAGCGTTCTTTTCAATTCGCCCTGATTTTGTGATTGGCTCATGTCATGTCCTCCTTTTATTATATTTTTCTGACAATTTTATGTTATCACACCAAATGCCTGTACTCAATTTCGGTTATTCCTTTTTTTATTAAAAAAAATATTAAAATAAGCAACTGCATTTTAAGCACTACAGTGATGATCCGATATCCTGCGCTTTGCATCAAAATCACCGCAAAAAACAAAAAGCACTTGTTTTATCAGATCATGATAAACAAGTGCTCTGCATCATCCTGTAAATATATGCCGGCTTATTTCGCATCTCTTGCGTTTTATGCCTTGTATGCTTTCGCTGCCGCTTCGATAACATGCTTCATCAGCACCGCAGTCGTAACGCTGCCCACTCCTCCCGGAACAGGCGTTATCGCTGCCGCTTTTTCCGATACTGCATCAAAAGCCACATCTCCGCACAGCTTGCCGTCACCGTCTATATTAATACCCACATCTATTATTATCTTGCCGTCTCCGGTGATATCCGGTCCGACCATCTTCGCTTTTCCTGCAGCCGCAACGATAATATCGGCATCATGCCCGACTGAACGCATGACATCGCTTCCCGTCCTGCTGTGACAGATCGTTACCGTGGCATCCCTTCTCATAATCATCATTGCGACAGGCTTTCCTATCACCAGGCTCCTGCCTATGACTGCCACACGCTTTCCCGCCGGATCGAATCCGTAATGATCCAGTATTTCCATACAGGCCTGCGCAGTACACGGCGGAAATCCCGCGTCACTGTCCATGAACACTCCGGCCATCGACCCTGCAGTTATGCCGTCCACGTCTTTTTCGGGCGCAAGTGCGGCACACACTGCCTTTTCATCTATATGTCCCGGCAGCGGTCTGAATATCAGCACACCGTGTATGCTGTCATCACGATTTATCTTATCCATCTCAGCCAGCAGTTCATCCTGTGTGATCGTTTCATCATAAACGAACTGCTTCACATCTACGTCCGTCTGCTCAGCACACTTCAGAGCACCTCTCTCGTATGACAGATCTCCCGGGTTCTCGCCAAGTCTCACTATCGCCAGAGTCGGGCAGATACCGTTTTGCCTGAGTTCGTCTGCCTTCATCACATTTTTTTCGGTAATTCTGTCAGCGACATCTTTTCCCCTAAGTAGTTCAGTCATCTATTACCTCCGCAGCCTGTCAGCGACCATCTCAAAAACTTCGTCTGCCATCGTGGCATAATTCATCAGATGCATAGCGCAAATGGTGTTCAGCTCGTCAGCACGCTTCCTGTTCGTCATCGATCCTGTGTTTATGTAAACATTCAGGCTCGCCGCCTGAAGCGCCGATTTGCAGATTATCGCACTGGCTCCCGCATCGCTTACCGCCAGCCTGGACCCTTTGGCAGCGAACTCCTTCGAAAGCTCTATAGCTCTGCCGCACTTTTCCATTATGCTGATCGGAACACCGCACGCATTCTCCAGGGCCTCTTCGAGAAGAACCGCTTTCTTTTCTTTTTCGATATCAGTCTCCGCTTTCATACCGTAAAGCTCGGACAGCGGCCTGAATATATCAATGTCAGCCTGCACGAGTTCCAGAAGCTCTGCCTGCAGGCTGTCCGCCTCGCGCACGAGCTCGAGCATCTCTTTCTGGACGTCAGCATATTTTTTCTTTCCAAGCGTGAGTGAACCCACCATTCTGCCGAGCGCTGTTCCCAGTGCCCCTACCAGTGCTGAAACGCTGCCGCCTCCGGGCACCGGCGTTTTGCCCGCCGTATTTTCAACAAATTCTCTGCATGTCTTATCGGTATAAAGCATGATACCTCCTGTGGTTCTGCGGTCTCAGGATCAGAAGAGTCCTGAGATCTTTCCTGTACTGTCAACGTCTATCTTCTCTGCCGCCGGTCTCTTAGGCAGTCCCGGCATCGTCATGATATCTCCTGTGAGCGCTACTATAAAGCCTGCACCTGCGGAAACCTTGAGATTCCTTACCGTAAGTATAAAGCCTTTCGGAGCACCGAGCAGAGTCTGATCATCCGAGAAGCTGTACTGAGTCTTGGCAATGCATATCGGTAGTTTTCCAAAGCCCAGAGTCTCCAGCTGTCTGAGCTGCTTCATAGCTGCAGGCAGGATATTGATATCGTCTGCATGATATATCTTCTGAGCTATCGCTCTTATCTTCTCTTCGATAGAAAGCTCTGCATCGTATGCAAATCTGAAATCGCTGTCTTCATCACAGAGTCTCACGACTTCTTCTGCCAGTGCGATACCGCCTTCACCGCCCTTGCCCCACACTTCGCTGAGCGCAACGTTGACGCCTAGAGCTCTGCACTTGTCTTCGACGAGCTTAAGTTCTGCTTCAGTGTCGGTAGGGAATCTGTTGATCGCTACCACTGCCGGAAGTCCGTATACTCCGGTTATGTTCTCAACGTGCTGGAGCAGATTAGGAAGTCCTTTTTCCAGAGCTTCGAGATTTTCTGTACCCAGCTCGCCCTTTGCTGCGCCGCCGTGATGCTTGAGTGCTCTGACAGTCGCGACCACGACTACAGCCGAAGGTCTGATTCCTGACATCCTGCACTTTATATCGAGGAACTTCTCTGCTCCGAGGTCGGCTCCGAAACCGGCCTCTGTCACTACATAATCAGCCATTTTCATAGCCATTCTCGTAGCCATCACCGAATTGCATCCGTGTGCGATATTTGCAAAAGGGCCGCCGTGTATGAATGCAGGTGTATGTTCGAGCGTCTGTACGAGATTCGGCTTGAGTGCATCTTTCAGGAGCGCCGTCATCGCTCCCTGTGCATTGAGCTGTCCTGCGGTTACCGGCTCGTCATCGTAACTGTAGCCCACTATTATATTTGATATCCTCTGTTTCAGATCATCTATTCCGGAAGACAGGCAGAGTATCGCCATGATCTCGCTCGCAACGGTGATATCGAAGCCGTCTTCTCTCGGTGTTCCGTTCGCCTTGCCGCCGAGACCGTCTGTGATGAATCGGAGCTGTCTGTCATTCATATCGACGCATCTTTTCCATGTGATCCTTCTCGGATCTATCCTGAGCTCGTTGCCCTGCTGTATGTGGTTGTCGACCATAGCTGCCAGCAGGTTGTTGGCTGCTCCTATCGCGTGCATGTCTCCTGTAAAGTGCAGGTTGATGTCTTCCATCGGCACCACCTGAGCATATCCGCCGCCGGCTGCTCCGCCCTTTACACCGAACACCGGCCCGAGAGAAGGTTCTCTGAGAGCCACCAGCACATTCTTATCTATCCTTCTGAGTGCATCGGCAAGTCCTACTGTGGTAGTCGTTTTGCCTTCGCCTGCAGGCGTCGGCGATATCGCCGTCACAAGTATCACCTTGCCGTCTTTTTCATTCTTCTTGTCATCCAGTAAATTGTAATCGACCTTTGCCTTATAGTTACCGTACAGCTCTATGTATCTGCTGTCCAGGCCTGCAGAAGCGGCGATTTCCTGAATGTTCCTCATTTCCGTTTCCTGTGCGATCTGAATGTCGGTTTTGAATTCCATAATCTCATTCCTTTCATTTATTTGTCGGCGCATGCCGACATCAGGTTATCCCCTCACGGCGTCCCTGATTTGAATGTGAAAAGAGCCAGACTGCCCGGGCCCTCTGCCCAGACGGTCGGCTCACTGTTTCATTATACTTCACGTGGTCGATTCCACTATTACCGTCAGTCGTATAACATTTTTATATTACCATGAAAAGACCCGCCGGGCAAGCTTTTTCCATTCACCCGTCAGCGCGAAGCATGGAACGGAACGTCTGCATGCCACGTATGCATAATGCCGGCAGTTCATGTATCGCCCACGTATCGCGAATGTGCTGATACCGCCTGACGTGCTCACCACGTCCCGCGGCGCCTGTCATTCGAAATATTTTTTCAAAAATGTCTTCCTGTGTATCGGGCATATGCCCTGACTGTCTATGCCATCATAGTGCTGCCTGGTCCCGTAACCCTTGTTCTTTTCGAATCCGTAGCCCGGGAACTCCTTCGCATACTCGACCATCATCCTGTCTCTCGTGACCTTCGCTATGATCGACGCCGCAGCGATGCAGAGGATCTTCGCATCGCCTTTTATCACTGATTCCTGAGGTATATCAATGTCCTCTATCTCCACTGCATCGAGCAGTACATAATCGACACTGCCCGCACTGCGGCTTTCCAGCATCGCATCTAGCTCCGAAAGCGCCTGCCGCATAGCCTGCTTTGTCGCCTGCAGGATATTCATCTCATCTATCACATCATGATCTGCCATGCCTATGCCGTATGCCACTGCTTTCTCCATTATCACATCGTAAAGTTCCTCGCGCTTTTTTTCGGAAAGCTTCTTTGAATCGTCGACGCCGAGCACATCGAAGTCATCCGGGAGCACCACTGCCGCCGTGACTACAGGACCTGCGAGAGGCCCGCGCCCCACTTCATCTACTCCTGCGATATTGCTGTATCCCGCAGCATGCAGCTCTGCTTCACGCTCTTTCATCTCGGCCAGACGCATTTTCTGTCTTTCCAGCCGTTCTGCTTTTGTCATTCCCATATAAACTCTGCCTTTCTCTGTCCGGCATACCTAACAGCTGCCGCTTTCCGAAACAGCCTCAGATGTATCGGCGTTCTGCGGCTTTTCCAGCGTTATGCGGCCTATCTTCCCGCTCCTGAACTCGTCGAGCACCAGTCTGCCTATGCGCTCGTAGTCTATGCGCTTGCCCGGCAGTATGCATCCTCTCTTGACTGCCATGTTCTCCATGTTCTCAAGCGGTGTTTCTGCGATCTCATCCAGCTTGTATCGTTCCTTCAGCATCTCCGGATACTGAGAAGCCAGCACTCCGATCAGCTCCATTCCCAGCGTCGGCACATCGAGTATCTCATCCTTTATCGATCCGCAGAAAGCGAGATCCATCCCTGCTTTCGGATCTTCGAACTTAGGCCACAGGATTCCAGGCGTATCCAGCAGCTGCATGCCGTTTTTGAGCTTCAGCCACTGTTTCCCTCTGGTGACGCCCGGTCTGTCGCCAGTCTGCGCGCTCTTTTTCCCCGTCATCCTGTTTATCAGCGACGACTTGCCGACATTCGGGACTCCCACTATCATCAGTCTGAACGGCTTCTGCATGCTCCGTTCTCTGTTCTTTTCTTCCGCCATTTTCTCCAGTATGCCGAACAGCTGCTTCACTCCTGCCCCGCTCATGCAGTTCATGGAAAGCGCACGACTGCCTTCTTTCCTGAAATATTCCTCCCAGCTGCGGCTCATGCTGCCGTCAGCCAGATCGCTCTTGTTCAGTACGATTATTCGCGGCTTGCTCTTTACCAGCTCATCTATTATCGGATTCCTGCTGGAAACAGGTATCCTGGCGTCTATCACCTCGATGACCGCATCAACGAGCTTGAGATTTTCCTGTATCAGCTCTCGCGTTTTTTTCATATGTCCGGGGTACCAGTTGATATTTTCCATTGACTCCGCCTTTCTTCCCTTATCTTCCTGTATTTTGTCCGTATATTGAAAAGGAGCCCTGAAGGCTCCTCTTTTTATTTTTCTTCTTTTGTCTTGATCTTAGCTGATTTACCGGTTCTTTCACGCATGTAGTGGAGTCTTGCTCTTCTTACAGCACCCTTTCTTACAACTTCGATCTTCTCAACCAGCGGTGAGTGGATAGGGAATGTCTTTTCAACACCTACACCTGAAGCGATCCTTCTTACTGTGAATGTCTCGCCGATGCCACCGTTCTGTCTCTTTAAAACAAAGCCCTCGAATATCTGGATTCTTTCTCTGTTTCCTTCCTTGATCTTAACGTGCACCTTTACCGTGTCACCAACTCCGAAAGCAGGGATATCAGATTTGATATATTCCTGTACAACTGAATCTAATACGTTCATTGATTCTTCCTCCTTAACTCCTAGACGTTCTTGGCTATGACCCGTTCATAAGACCAGAGGACCGCCCGTAATACCAAGATATTATACTACAGAACATGTACACGATTCAAGCACTTTTTTCCTGCATCGCCGAAAACTGCACCGCCAAAAAACATGGCATGCCCAAAAGCCGCAGCTATGCTCTCGGATGCGATTTGTCGTACACATCCTTGATCCTGTTTTTTGTCACTGACAGGTACACATGAGTCGCTGTGATGTCTTCGTGCCCCATAAGTTCCTGCAGCGATTTGAGATCTGCACCATTCTGCAGCATATGTACCGCAAACGAAGTTCTTATGATATTCGGAGTAAGCTTCTTGTCTATACCCGCCTTGACCCCGTATTCCTTGAGGATCTTCCACAATCCCTGTCTCGTTATGCGCTTTCCGCTGTAATTTACAAAGAGCGCAGGCTCATCAGCATTGTCTTTTATGAGTTTTGT
Source organism: uncultured Clostridia bacterium (assembly GCA_934247125.1). Taxonomy (GTDB): domain Bacteria; phylum Bacillota; class Clostridia; order Peptostreptococcales; family Anaerovoracaceae; genus Lentihominibacter. The sequence continues at coordinate 49,369 of CAKQIZ010000001.1, read as the reverse complement.
CCTGCTGTCATATATGTAGTTCTCGAGTGCGGCTCTCGAAGGTCTTCCCAGCGGCACGATCCTCGGGCGGCTCTGCTCGCCGTCGCAGGTGATGAAACCCATCCTGAGATTGATATCGTCCACATTCGCCTCTATCAGCTCGCTGACTCTGATCCCGGTCGCGTAGAGGACTTCGAGTATGGCTCTGTCTCTGATTCCCTTCACCGAATCGTCCGGTACAGCCAGGAGCCTGTCTATTTCTTCGATCTCGAGATAGTCGAGCTTTTTTCTTTCGATTTTCGGCGACTTGATGTTCGCTGTCGGATTCACTTTCACAAGCTCTGTTTCGATGAGGTAATTGAAAAACGCCCGCACGGAGGCCAGTTTTCTGTTCACCGTCGCCGCGGATTTCCCCGATATCTTTAGATTGTGCAAAAATGCAATTATCTCTGTGCTCGATGTATTCAGTATGTCAGTCATGCCTCTGGAGCCTTCAAATGCCATGAACTCAAGGACGTCGCGGTTGTAAGCCTCCAGCGTGTTCTTCGACATTTTTCGCTCTTTCTGCAGATATTCCATAAAATCTTTAGTGTACATATGACATTCTCACCCTTTTGCTTCAATAAGTATATATGATGTATTAATTATACTCTTATAAGCAATGGTTTACAATAATCTTTTCTAACTTCAGGGTGTGTTTTATCTGTTCCTGCATACAGGATATCATTCATCTGTTCCAAAGTGATCATGTGTACGCTCTAGTTCTTCGCCTTTTTTCTGTAAAGAACTGCTGCGCCTGCAACGGCTGCCGCCAGCAGCATTATCCCTGCGTAAAGCATCGGATCCGCAGCGTCGCCTGTCTTTGCGGCGTGATCATTCTTCTTGCCCTTAAGCTCTGCCTTGCCGGCAGCGCTGCCGTCCTGACCAGGCTGCGGAACAACTTCACCGGTCGGAGTCATTACCGCAACGTCGTAGAAATATACATATCCATCAGCTACGTCCTTTGAAGAATACGTAACTTCCCTGCCATTCAGTATCAGCCTCGTGTTCTCATCAAATCTGCAGTTCTTCTGGCCTGCTGCAGATGTCAGTTCTGCAAAAACGGAATAATAATACTTCTTATCCTTTTCAAAGGCTTTGAACGCATATTCATCAGGTGTATCCACAGCATGTACGATCTGCGTGCTGCTGTTCCACGAACCTACGCTCCAGTCCTGGCAGAAAAGAGTATAAAAATCTCCATATCCGTCAGCCACGTTCGCAGTAAACTCCGGTGCTTCGCCCGTCTTAAACGAAAGCTTCGCATTGTCAATGCGAATGGTCTTTATCATACCGCTTTCGATATCCGCGGTATTCAGATTCAGCTTACAGTTGAATTTATATTTCGTATAGTAATCATCTCTTATTTCATGGAAAACCATCTCCCCGGTATTCGGATCCATGGTAGTTCCGGTATATGTCAGCATGGAACCTGTATACTGAGTGTAAATGAAATCCAGCTGGTAAGATGCTCCTGCGCTCGCATCATCCACCAGAGTCATCACCGCCTTGTTTCCGGCTTCATCCACGACGAATTTTAGTAAAGCTTCCTCCTGAATTTCCGTTTCAACAAGTGCTTTATTATCCGAATTCTCGAATTTATAATACCTTGTTCCCTTTGAGCCAGCCAGAGCCTTCAGGGCATATGACAGATCATCTTCTTTAGTGAAATCGATAATATAACCTTCGCCTGCCATTATGTCGATATCATCGGTTATACTTAAATCCGTATAATTATCTCTGACAGTTGTATCAACTCTGATGCCAGCTCCACCGGGAGTATCTTTAATACCTGACACCCCGTTCCCATCTTCTGCAAACGCAGCTGCCGGCAGGAGCATTACAACCATGCACAGCGCAAGCAGAACTGCAGGCAAGCTTCTCTTTCTCATAGCCTTATTCATGTGACACCTTTTCCTTTCCTGTTCACACGGAAAAATCATCTTGTACATATGCTCATACTTTAACACAACGCCCCCCTCCTGTACAGATTGCAAATGTCTTAAATTTATGCTTTCTGCGTTTTTTTCATATGCATCGCGAATATCAATGTCACCGCCGGCATATCATTTTACCGGATGATTTATAACTGTGCCGCTGTGCCGGTTTTCGGATCGCAGTGACGCTGCCGGAAAAAGAGAGGATATACATATGAAAAAACTTGTACCGATATTTGTTTTCATTTTTACGACAGGCCTGTTCACAGGACTTTTTTTCAGCATGAACCTTGCAGAGGAAAACAATTCGTATCTGTTTGCTCTGCTGATCTGCAGTTTTTCGGATCCGTCCGCAGGCTTTTTCAGGATGTTCACGTCTGCGCTGATATCAAATCTCATACCTGCCGCAGCCGCGCTGACGGCTGTCATCAGCCGATACCTGAGCCCGCTCCCGCCTGTGATACTCTGGTTCAAAAGCTTCGCGGTCGGCTTCTGCAACGGGCTGATATATGTCAACGCTGATAACGCCGTATCGCTGTCGCTGTTCAACATACTGCCGCCGAATCTCTTTATCATACCTGCCTTCATAGCGCTGACAGTCGCCGCATTTTACTGTTCCTCGTCTGAAGTTCTCAAAAAAAACAGACCCCCTCAGGAGATGAAAGGTCTGTACATGATACTGTCTGTCGCCGCTTTCCTTATCTTCACAGGCTGTGTCACGGAAGCAGTATGTCACGCAGCTGCTCTTTAGCCATCAGTAGCCCCGCTACTGTCTTAGCATCGATCAGCTTTCCCTGCGCCGCCATTTCGTAAACCTCTCCGAACGGGTACTCGACAACGTCGAGAGCCTCATCGTCGTCGAGGTCCTGTTCACCCGGCGTGAGATCTGTCATCGCATAAATATATATCACTTCTTCCGAATACGCCACGCTCGGATTTATCTTTCCCAGATACTTTATGTTACCTGCAGTGTAGCCGGTCTCTTCCCTGAATTCACGAGCAGCCACCTGTGCCGGATCCGTCTCGCCCCTGTCGATCTTGCCCGCAGGGATCTCGAGCACTGCTCTGCCACATGCATACCTGTACTGGCTGACCATGATCACATTGCCGTCATCCTTTATCGCAATAATCGCAACGGCACCGTTGTGCTCTATTATCTCTCTGTATGCATGGCCTTTGACAGCGGTCACCTCGTCACGTCTGACATTGAGGATAGCTCCCTCATATATCCTTTCGCTGGCGACCTTCTTTTCTTCAAAAATCATTATTCTTCCTTCCCCATCTCTATGGATCTGTCCACAGCCGCCTGGAATCCTTCCTTTACGTCATCCATGAATCCGTTTGCAAAAAGCCTGTCGACCGCTTCTATCGTGGTACCGTTAGGCGAGCACACGTTTATCCTCAGCTGTTCGACTGACTCGCTGCTTTCCAGCACCATCCTGGCTGCTCCGAGCACCGACTGCGCAGCAAACACTCTTGCCTTCTGCTCATCCATACCGTTAGCTGCTGCCGCTTCGATCAGTGCCTGTATATACATATAAGTGTATGCAGGGCTGCTGCCGCTCACTCCGATCACGCAGTCTATCAGACTTTCCTCTATGTGTTCAGCTCTTCCTATCCCTGCGAATATCTCTGTCGCCTCATCGAATATCTCATCGCTGACATTGTCATTGCGGCACATTGCCACCATGGCTTCTCCGACCTTTGCCGGAGTATTCGGCATTATCCTTATTATTTTTGCGTCGTCTCCGAGATAACGCTGTACTTTTTCTATGCTGATGCCTGCCGCCATGGAAATCACAGTCTTGCTGCTGTCATACGCACCTGCAAGTTCCTCGAGCACTCCGCCTATCACCTGCGGTTTTACACCTATGATCACAGTGTCCGCCATACTGCATAACTCTCTGCCGCTGCTGCAAAGCTCAAGCTGCGGGATCTTCTCTTTCGTGCTGCTGCAGAGCTCGCTGTTCATGTCGAACGCCAGAAGCTCCATATTCTTTGCGTTTTCCGACTGCGCATATCCGGAGAGGATAGCACCTCCCATATTTCCTATACCTATAAATCCTATTTTTTTCATGATATATACCTCTGTTTCGCCTGTAGCTCTATTTGTTTATCGTTCCGAGAAACAGCGTTCCTCTGCCGTTCCCTTCGATACTGTCTTTGATGATATTCTTTTCAGATCCGTTCAGAAGTATCATCGGGATACCGAATTTATTGACCTTTGACGCAGCTTCTATCTTAGTCTCGATACCGCCGGTGCCGAACGAACTCTTTTCTCCGATGCTGATCGAAGACAGCAGCTTTTCTGCGCTTTCCACGGTCTCTATCAGCTTCGCGTCCTCACAGGCCTTCGGATCCTTGTCGAATACGCCGTCTATATCGCTGAGTATTATCATCAGATCCGCGTTCCACAATATCGATGTGAGCGCTGCCAGCGTGTCGTTGTCTCCGATCTTGATCTCCTCGACGCATACGCTGTCGTTTTCGTTGACGATCGGCACGACGCCCTCGTCTATCAGCGTGAACATCGTGTTCCTTATGTTCAGAGTCCTGTGATTGTCATTGAAATCGTCTCTTGTGAGCAGCATCTGTGCCACGTGGATGTCATAGTCGCCGAAGTATTCCTTGTACGCCATCAGCAGCTCGACCTGCCCTATAGCGCACAGCGCCTGCTTGTAGTTGATGTCGCCGCGCCTGCTCCATTTGTTGATCGCTCCGACTCCGCAGATACCGGCTCCCGATGACACAAGTATCACCTGCTTGCCCATCTCCATGAGGGAATTGACCTGTTCGACTATGTTATGTATGACCGCTTTGTTTACGACCCCGTCTTTATCTGAAAGGACATTGCTTCCTATCTTTATAACTATTTTCCTGCTGTCCAGGATATGATTTTTCAACTGTTCCATTTTTTCTTCCGCCTCCTGCCGGCGTTAAGCTCTGCCGACTTGAAAATTATACAACAATAGCCGTAAAAGGTAAAGGGGTCGGCGTGCCGGATGCATATACATCCATGCAGCCGCGCTCACGACAGTGTCCTGATATACCTGCATGTCGATCCAGCGCCTGTTCCGGATGTAAAATGATCCCCCGAATAATACAAAAAAGCCCGCATCCATTCACGGAACGGGCCTTGCTATCAGTCTCCACACAGGAAAAGCTCCCTGCGCTTTCTTCTGTTTTCTGATTTGTTTCTAAGTTCGAAATTCTGCCGTCTGTTATCTCGGCTCTACGATCAGTTTTATCGCAGTCCGCTCTTCTCCCTCGATCTCTATATCAGTAAATGCCGGCACTGAAACTAGATCGATACCTCCGGGGGCGACGAACCCTCTTGCGATCGCTATCGCTTTCACGGCCTGATTCAATGCTCCTGCACCTATCGCCTGTATCTCTGCTCCTCCTTTTTCCCTTAAAACTCCAGCTAATGCACCTGCTACTGAATTAGGATTTGACCTAGCTGATACTTTCAAAACTTCCATTTTCATTCCTCCATAATTTATTACAATAATCTGCTGCATGGGTTTCCCCTCTGACAGTTAAATTATATAGTCGAGATCCCGTATTTTATATCTGTTTCACTCGACATTTACAAACAAAAAACATCATGAAGCAGTATTCTTGAATTTTTTTCGACTTTTACTTGCATTTTTTCATTAAGTAACTTATAATTTAGCTGAGGTTATCCCCCTGATAGCCTCATTAATCTCTAATCCCAATACCCCTTTTAACAAAAGAGACTAACCCAGTCTCTTTTGTTTTTGTATTTATATATCAAAGATCGAAAAAGCATTGAAATCCGCTTATGCATTTTTTCTTTATTTTAACACACGCTCTTGTTATAATAGTCAGTATGAAACATTTGACTATGAAGTACGAGGGACCCCTCTACACCAGCAGCCTGCTGGATTTTTACTTCAGCGGCATGCGGATCGGAGTCCTCGACATAGAAACGACAGGACTGAACCCTGCCCGCAACAAGTTCATACTAGGCGGACTGCTCGACCTGCAGACAATGACGATGCACCAGTATTTTGCAGAAAACCGCAGTGAGGAGAAACAGGCGCTTGAGAGCTTTGCAGAAGAAGTCTCAGGACTCGACATGGTGATAACGTACAACGGCAGGCATTTCGACATGCCGTTCATCAATAAGAGGCTGCAGCGGTTTTCCACAGGGAGCTGCACGCCGTACGATCTGGATCTTTATCTCGTCGTCAACGGCCACTCTCCGATCAAAAAATTCGTTCCCAACCTCAAACAGAAGACCGTGGAAAACTACATGGGACTGTGGCAGAACAGGGTCGACGAGATCTCGGGAGCCGAAAGCGTTGAGCTTTATGACAGCTATGAGAAGACCGGCGATCCTGAGCTTTGCAGGAAGATCCTGTTGCACAACAGCGATGACGTGCTGCAGCTTGCCAGACTCCTCAAAGTCGTGAGCAAGACGGATTTTCACAAGGCCATGTTCCATCTTGGTTTCCCGGTATGCGGACTGAATGTGGAAAAGATCGGGTTCTCGGGATCCATCATGGCAGTGAGTGGCAGTCAGCGCACTGCGCCGTTCGACTACACGGGTTTCTGCTTCGGGGATTATCCTGCTGAGATCAGGTTCAGCCGCAGGGAGTCGGATTTTCATATAAAATTTCCGGTCATCCGGGATTCCGGACTCGTTATCGCGGATCTGGACGCCGCCGGGCTGCCTCGCGAGGATTTCGCGATCTATCCTTCATACAGCAGCGGATTTATCGTGCTGGAGGATCACGACAGGAAAAACCATATGGAAATAAACCAGTTTATCAGAGATTTTATCAAATCGTTTATCAGGAATTTATGAAAGGAAAAATCACATGGATTTTATCGACAGTATCAAACAAGTAAAAGGTGACAGTTTTACGATGGCATCGCTCAGCGAAGATACGAGAAACAGCGCTCTGGAGGCGGTCGCAAAGGCGCTGACGGCAAACAAGGCCGAGATTTTCAAAGCAAATGAGAGAGACCTCGCAGCTGCAAAGGAAAGCTCACTTGCCGACCCGATCGTAAACAGGCTGAAGTTCGACGACCACAAGCTTTCCACGTGCGTGACAGGCATATATGACCTTATCGACCTGGAGGATCCTCTTTTCAAAGAGCTGCTGAAACGCGAGCTGGACGATGATCTCGTGCTGACAAAAGTGACATGCCCTATCGGCGTGATCGGCGTCATCTTCGAATCGAGACCTGATGCGCTGGTACAGATCGCATCGCTCTGTATAAAGAGCGGCAACTGCATCATCCTCAAGGGAGGCAGCGAAGCTAAGCACACGAACAGAGCGCTCTTCGATGTGATCTATGACGCATGCATCAGGGCAGGACTTCCTGAGCATTTTGCAGTCCTCATCGAGGACAGAGCCGAGATCGGCGAGCTGCTCAAATGCCATGACTATGTCGACCTGCTCATCCCGAGAGGCTCGAACCAGTTCGTTCAGTATATAATGGAAAATTCAAAGATCCCTGTGATGGGTCACGCTGACGGCATATGCCACGTGTACGTCGACGGCGCAGCAAGCATCGAAAAGGCGATCCCGATCATCATAGACTCCAAGACTCAGTATGTAGCTGCATGCAATGCGGCAGAAACACTGCTGGTACACAAGGATATCGCGGATGTGCTGATACCGCTGCTCGCAGATGCATCCGGCAGCAGGATCAAGTACCGCTGCGACGCGGCCTCGATGGGTCTGATACAGTGCGAACCTGCGACTGATGAGGACTACGAGACGGAATACCTCGACTACATACTCACGGTCAAGATCGTAAACGATATCGACGAAGCGATCGAGCATATAAATAAGTACGGCTCGCATCACACCGACTGCATCATAACCGAAGACAAGGATTCAGCCGAAAAATTCATGTCGCTCGTCGACTCCGCAGGAGTATACCTCAACTGCTCCACGAGATTCGCTGACGGATTCAGATACGGCTTCGGAGCCGAAGTCGGCATCAGCACCGGCAAGATACACGCCCGAGGTCCTGTAGGTCTGGACGGTCTCGTGACATACAAATACCGGCTCGCCGGCAACGGCCAGATCGTTGCAGACTATGCCAGCGGCAAATCGACATTCAAATTCAGAGATCTGATATAAATGTAACCTACGGCAAAACAGCCCTCGCGCACATATGCGGGGCTGTCTTTTAACGAAGCGCCGCATGGCGCACCATCACAAAAACAGCGATGATCGTTTTGATATCGCTGTTTTTGATTTGACCTTTATATCGCTTTTATATTCTCATATCTATGCCCGCGTGCTATACGCACGTCCGTACCTGATGGCTCACCGGCGTTCGGCCGGTGTTATGCCGGCATTTACATATCCTTAAACCCTAAAACGACTTTGTTCTCAGAAAATGACCGAGCGCTTTCACGGCATTGTCGACATGTCCGCTCACGGACAGCTCCTCTACGCTGACAATATGTATGTGACAACGGTTTATCGGAAGCAGTATCTTGTACGTATGGCTTCCGCCTATCGCTGACGACATCGCCGGAGACATCTCTCCCATCATCGAATTAGCATTTATTATTCCTACCACGCCCATGACGATGTCGACATGCTGCATATTATGTATTATGGCATTCTCGCCCGTTGCACCGTCATCTGCACCTGCCTTGAGCATCTGCCCGGTAGCTACTGAATTAGTGCCGAGCGCTACGACCTCGAGCTCCGGAAAAGCTTTCTTGACCTTCTCAACGATGGCCCTGCCTATTCCTCCGCCCTGTCCGTCTACGACTGCTACTCTCATGATCTCCTCCATCTACAGATGTTTCCATCCTCTGTCATAACTGCTGAAACATTCTATGCATACAGGCTTGCCGTCATGCACACGCATCTTCGTCTCAGCCGCCGCTTCTCCGCATATGCTGCACTTGACAGATCTCAGAGATCTGGCTTTTTCCGGGAGTGCGACCCTTGGCTTTCCTGTATCGAAGACTTCTTCCAGAGGTGCCGTCAGCACGTATTCTATGTATTCGCTGCCGTGCAGACCTTCCTTCTTGTCCTTTGCCATGAGCCTGAAGCTGTCTCCCGTGCTCCTGTCAAAGAAATTGAATGCGAATTTGCCCGTGCCGTAATAGATGAGATTGCCTTTTCCCAGCGTACACCCGAGTACCGACTGTATGCCGTCTACCCCGCATGCATCGTTCTCCGTGATGCATACGATCTCTTCATCACCGCAGCGTTCCCTGCCGAATCGCTTCTGCGCCTCCATCGCGGCTCTCACTCCCAGAGCGAGCCCTCCGCACGTATGTCCGTGAAAATCAACTGCCTTTTCCCAGATTTGCCTGTTCATATCATAACTCCAGTTTGTAATCTCCATCTTTGATCTTACCGGTCTTTCGCATGAACTTGTCTATGATGATCGTTAGCACTGCCGGCAGCACGATCTGGAGCAGCAGCACCTTCCACAGTGTGTCGAATGAGAATCCCATCGAATTGAACGTCCCGATCTGTCCTACGAGCCCCGACGTCCCCATTCCTGCGCCTACAGGAATGTTCGTCATCTTGAACACGCACGTCGAGATCGGTCCTATTATTGCTCCCGACAGCGTTGCCGGAAGCAGGATCCACGGATTCTTTATGATATTGGAAACCTGCAGCATGGACGTTCCAAGTCCCTGTGCCACCAGACCTCCCACACCGTTTTCCTTATAGCTGGCAACTGCAAAGCCTACCATCTGAGCACAGCATCCTACCGTCGCCGCACCTGCCGCCAGACCGCTGAGATCCAGCATGATACACAGTGCCGCACTTGAAATAGGTGCGGTCAGTACAAGTCCTACTATTACCGATATAACTATTCCGAAAACGAACGGCTGCCATTCTGTCGCTGTCATGATCAGATCTCCCAGTCTCAGCATGCACCAGCCTATAGCCGGTCCCACCAGTTTGGCAACTATCGCTCCCGATATCAATGTTACCGCAGGAGTCACCAGTATGTCAACTTTTGTTTCCTTTGAAACCATCTTTCCGAATTCAGCGCCTACCGCAACTGCCAGGAACGCTCCCGCAGGACCTCCTGCCACTTCTATGCCGAAGCCTGTCATGCTGGCGCCCATCATTCCTGTCACGACACTCGTAAACAGTACGAGCGGCGGACTCTTGAGGCTCCATGCCACAGCCACGCCGATGGCCGCACCCATATAAGTCTTCGCCTGTGCTCCGACCTCTACGCAAAACGCAGATATCACGTTGTCTCCGAACAGATTTGCCGTCTGCACACCTATAGTATCGAAGATAACACCTATCAGCAGCGAGCCGAACAGCCCCAGCGCCATAGCAGACAGCGCGTCCTGCAGATAGCGTTTTACCGAGATCTCGATATCCTTGCGTTTAAAAAAACTTTCCTTTTTGACTGTTGTATCTTTTCCTTCCATGTCTTCTGCACCGTGCCGCAGCCGCATGCAAATGCCGCATTCATGCGCGGATACGGTACACTCCTTTCTTCTTTTCATCAGATTTAACCTGCCATATGATTTTAACAGGTGTATATACACTTATCAATATGATTGTATATATTTATTTCCTGTTTGCCTGAAAATCCATATTATGCTATTATGTTTCCATAGAAAAACGCACTTGCCTGCAGGTGCACCGATGACGGCTGAAAAGGAGGCGCATGGATGTCCACAAAGAAAAACGGCAACAGTAAAGAAATATCAGCTGCAAAACGCAGAGATGTCATAAGGAAAGAGCTCGAGGGCGCTTCCGGGCCCGTGACTGCGAATTATTTCGCAAACCGCCTGTCAGTCAGTCGCCAGATAATCGTCGGAGATGTAGCCATCCTCAGAGCTTCGGGAATCGATATCCTGGCAACTCCGAAGGGCTATATAATGAATATGCCCGAAAATGACACCACATTTCCATTCACAGGTATCATCGCATGCAGACATACCGCTGAAGAGATGCGCGACGAACTTTACACGATCGTCGACTTCGGAGCAACGGTCATCGACGTCAGTATCGAACATGCCATATACGGCGAGCTCACGGCAAAGCTCGACCTTTCATCAAGATATGATGTAGATGTCTTTATAGACAAAGTCGAACATGAAAACAATTCAGCGCCAATAAGCACTCTTACGGGCGGTGTGCATCTGCACAGCATAGGCTGCCGGGACAGCCAGAGCTTCGAACGTATCAAAGCCGCTCTCTCAGACAAAGGTTTTCTTATGAACTGATTTTTTTATCTTCAGGTAATATATAACTCCCGTCGCATCTGCCAGTATCCAGCCGATCGGGACTGCCCACCAGATACCGATCAGTCCGACTGCCGGAAGTGCTGAAAGCATGTATGCCAGGCAGACTCTGGTTCCAAGGGAGATCACTGTCAGCACCAGCGACATTCCCGGTCTGTTGAGCGCACGATAAAGACCGTACAGCATGAACAGCCCGCCTATCCCGAAGTAAAACGCACCCACCACATGCAGATAAGTCACTCCGATCGCCAGTATCTCCGTCTCGCTGCCGCTTATGAATATCATCAGCAGCGGCTTTGCAAAAATAAGTACACACGTCGAGATCACCGCGGAAAAGATCAGCATGCTGCAAAGTGCCGAGCGTATACCTTTTTTTATCCTTTCTTCTTCATGCGCACCATAGTTCTGCGCTGTGAATGTCGAAAACGCATTCCCGAAATCCTGCAGAGGCATGTATGCAAATGCGTCTATCTTCACGGCTGCGGCAAAAGCGGCCATCACTGCAGTTCCAAAGCTGTTCACAAGTCCCTGTACCATCAGTATGCCCAGATTCATCACAGACTGCTGCAGGCATGTCAGTACGGAAGCGCCTGTGATCTCGCCCAGGCCTACTGCCGTGATCCTCATATCCTTTCTCTGCGGTCTCAGCTCCGGGCACTTTACAAGAGTATAGAGCATTATCCCCGCACCTGCGATCCACTGTGATATCACCGTTGCCAGGGCAGCTCCGCCGACTCCCATATCAAATCCCAGCACAAATGCCAGATCGAGTACGATGTTCAGTACTGCGGAAATACCCAGAAAAAGCAGCGGCATCATCGAATTTCCCACAGCCCTCAGCAGCGATGCAAAAAAATTGTACAGAAAGCTCGCGAATATCCCGCAGAAAACGACCAGCAGATATTCACGCATAAGACCGTATACTTCTTCAGGCACCGATATGAAATGCATTATCCGGTCGATCATCACAAATGACAGTATATTGAGCACAGCAGAAAAAAAGGCGATCATCACGAATGAAGTGAATATGTTCTCCCTCAGATGATCCAGGCGCTTTTCTCCGAATCTTATCGAAAAGATCGCTCCGCTGCCCATGCACATTCCGAGCAAGATGGATATGATGAATGTCATCAGCGTATATGCCGATCCTACCGCTGCCAGAGCTCCTGTCCCGATAAAGCGTCCGACTATGAGGGTGTCTACGATATTGTAAAGCTGCTGCAGCAGATTGCTGCATATCATAGGCAGTGCAAACATGAGCATGCCTTTTGTGACTGAACCTTTTGTCAGATCTAGCTGCATACCATTTTCTCTTTCTCTAAATATTACTTATTACCTGTGCGCTGTATCGAAAACACGCGCATACTTTTGATACCTATCCATTTCGAAAAAAGCAGCGGTGCATGATCTGCACCGCTGCTTTATAATCACTGTTTAACAGTTTTCAGCTTTGCTTATTTTGAGCAAGTCTTGATAGCGTTTTCAAAGATTTCCAGACCTGCATCTAACTGTGCATCAGTTACGCACAGAGGGCAGAGGAATCTGATAACGTTTCCATAAGTACCGGCTGCTTCAAGCATAAGACCATTGTTCATAGCTTCCTGAACGATAGCATTTACGAGTGCTGCAGCAGGTTCTTTTGTAGCCTTGTCTTCTACGAACTCGATACCGATCATTGCGCCGAGACCTCTTACATCGCCAACGCATTCATACTTGTCTTTCCATTCGTTGAATGCTTTCATTACAACGTCTGAAATATGCATAGCCTTTGCAGGATAGTCATCTCTTTCCATAACTTCAACAATCTTCAGAGCTGATGCAGCTGATACAGCGTTAGCACCATAAGTTCCGCCGATAGTTCCGCCAGGAACTGCATCCATGATCTCAGCTCTTGCAGTTACTGCTGATAATGGAAGTCCGCCTGCGATCGACTTAGCTGTTGACATGATGTCAGGAGCTGCGCCTGCTTCTGCAAAGTACTGTGATGCGAACATCTTACCGCTTCTAGCCCATCCGCACTGTACTTCGTCACAGATCATCATGATCCCGTGCTCATCGCAGATCTTTCTAACTGCTTTTACCCATTCGATAGGAGCAGGAACGAATCCGCCTTCACCCTGTACAGGTTCGAATACGATAGCTGCGCATGAATCATACGGAGTAGCTTCGATGAATACTTCTTCGAGCTTATTTACATAGTAAGCGATAGCTTCTTCTTCAGTCATGTGGCCAGGAGCTCTGTAGAGGTTAGGGAACTCAGCTCTGTAAACGCCGTCAGGGAAAGGTCCCATGCCAACTGCGTAAGCTTTCTTAGCAGTCATTGTCATTGTAAGAGAAGTTCTTCCGTGGAATGCGCCTGTGAATACGATGATGTTAGGTCGTCCTGTGTAGCTTCTTGCAATTTTAACTGCGTTTTCGTCTGCTTCTGAACCTGAGCATACGAACATAGTCTTTTTCTTGTCTCCCTTTACAGGAACCAGTCTGTTCATCTGTTCAGCAAGTTCAACATATCCTTCATGTGTAGTGATGTTGAACATCGAGTGGAAGAACTTGTCTGCCTGTTCTTTTACGGCTGCGATACACTCAGGATTGCTGTATCCGATGTTTAATACGCCTACGCCACCGATCCAGTCGAGGAAGATGTTTCCGTCAACGTCTTCGAACATAGCGCCTTCGCCTCTTTCGATAACTGCTTTGTAAGCTGTTCCGATACCATTAGGAACTGCTGCGGCTCTTCTGTCCATGAGCGCCTTGGCTTTAGGACCAGGTAATGTTCCTGTAACGATTTTAGGTAATGCTTCTCTTAACATAACAAACCTCCATAATTTATTATTTATAAAAATTAATTTATATCCAGTTCAGCGAGCTTCCTGTAAAGGGTAGCCCGGGAAAGACCAAGATCTCTGGCGACAGTTTCCTTCACCCCGTTGTACTGCCTGAGCTTTTTCATGATCACCTCTTTTTCAAAGAGCTTGACCTGCTCGGCGAGGGGCCTGTCGAGATTCCTGAACTTGACCGTTTCCTCTTCTTTCTTCAGGATACGTGCAGGGACTTCATCTATGCCGATCACGTTGCCGAACGCCATATTGGCGCCGTACTCAACAGCATTTTCGAGTTCTCTGACATTTCCCGGCCAGTCATGGTTTGTATAGATTTCTTCCACTTCCGGTGAAAATCGTTCTATTTTTTTGTTCATAAAGCTGTTGTACTTTTTCAGAAAATGATACATCAGCTGTTTTATATCATCCTTTCGTTCCCTGAGCGGCGGGATCGAAAGGGGTATCACACTCAGTCTGTAGTAAAGATCCTCTCTGAAACTTCCTTCCTCTATCAGTTTCTCCAGATCCTTGTTCGTCGCAGCGATGACTCTGACGTCTACGATGACGCTCCTGCTCCCGCCGACGCGATCGAACCTCATGTTCTGAAGTACATGCAGTATCTTTACCTGAAGGTGCAGTGGCATGTCACCTATTTCATCCAGAAATATGGTGCCGCCGTCAGCGAGCTCGAATTTACCTTCCTTGCCCTTTTCACTGGCTCCCGTGAAAGCGCCCTTCTCATATCCGAAAAGTTCACTTTCCAGCAGGTTTTCCGGTATAGCCCCGCAGTTCACTGTGATGAACGGTTTGTCTTCTCTCGGACTTGCATAGTGTATCGCCTTGGCGAACATCTCCTTGCCCGTACCGCTCTCCCCTGTGATCAGGACGGTAGAATTGCTTCTTGCCGTGATCAGAGCCTGCTTCTTGGCTGTCATTATCTTCTCGCTGGTTCCTATTATATCATCAACGGTATTCTTTATCTTGCGTGTATTAAAATTATACACGAGTTTCTGCGCTTCTTCAATATCCCTGAAGGAAATAACTATTCCGTCTATTTCCTCACCGGACAAAAATGGCTGCACAGTTACGATAAAGTGGTGCTGTCTGCCGTCCACCTTGAATATTTCTTCATTCTCGGTGTATCCCCGCCCTGTGTCCAGGACCTTTATAGCGGGACTTCCCGGCATTATTTTGCTTATATGCTTGCCGATCAGATCACCCTTGTTCGTACCGAACAGTTCGGCAGCTCTGTTGTTGCAGTGCTTGACATAGCCTTTCTGATCAAGTGCGAATATGCCTTCATGCGCTGTTTCAAGAACGATCGACATCTCGTCTCTGGAGACCTCGACATTCTCAAGCGTCTCCTGCTGGTCAGCCTTTGCAGAGAGAAGATCCGCCATTTTCTCGACGAATACGGTCATGCTCTCGCGCTTGTCCTTGATGATGTGTTTCTGATCTTCAGTAAAAGCAACGAGACCTATGATCCCTATTATCTCTCCTTTGAGCACGATCGGAGTACATATCTCAGCGAGTTCTCCGAGTCTGGTGTTGCCGACTACCGGATGATCGTATCCCTTGAAGTTCTGGGCATCTTCCACATACTGAGTCTTTCCCGTACGCAGCACCCTGGCATAGAGATAATTGCCTTCCAGGTTGCCATCCTCTTCCTTTTTGCCGATACAGCCGTGATAGTAACCTGTACCGCCGAGTATCCTCAGCCTATTGTCCACGATCTCAACTTCCAGACCTACAGCAATACTGATCGCCTCCGCGACCTGCTGCACGCTTTCTTTAATGCCGCTCAAAACAGACATTCTATTCCACCCTTATCTAATATAATATTAACTAAATACCTGTTTACATTTTAACACATGCGCCGGATTTTTAAAGCAGTTTTTTCGTCCTAATTTTAGTTTCTGAGGGTATTTATATGTCTTTTTTTCACTGATCCCGCTCTGAATTCTCTGTCATTTTATTATCAGTGACCGCGGCTCCGAGATTGATCGTAGATTTCTCCAGTTCGAGCACCATATTATTTATCTGGCTCAGCTTTTCAGACGACATATCTTCGCCGACCGCGAGTTTTGTGTTGTACAGTATATCCTCTATCCTTCTGTGTATATCGTATAGGTTTGCTCTGACGCCGTTGAGCATTTCTTCATCGACATCATCTCTCATAGCATCCGCCATGTTCACGACTTCGTCTTTTTCAAGCACATATTCTGAATTTCCTCTGACAACCACAGGATGATATCCGAGCTCATCTTCAACTGTCTTTGCAAAATCCTCCTTTGCCTCCATCTCTCCGTGTACGAGGAATATGTGCTTAGGCTCAGTCTGAAATCCCTTGAGCCACTCGAGCAGACCGTCTCTGTCGGCATGACCTGAAAATCCCTGGAGATTATAGATCCTGGCATTCACCTGCACCTTTTCACCGAACAGCGTGACTTCCTGTGCTCCGTCTATGAGCATCCTTCCCAGTGTGCCTTCCGCCTGATATCCTACGAATACTATGCTCGATTTTCTGTTCCACAGGTTGTGCTTCAGGTGATGCCTGATCCTGCCCGCATCACACATGCCGCTAGCCGAGATTATCACCTTAGGTTCGGGATCTGTATTGAGCCATACAGATTCCTGACTCGTCCTGGTGAATTTGAGATTCTCGAAATCCAGCGGGTTATCGCCCTTCGCGATGTATTCCTTCGTCTCTTCATCGAAAACCTGCGCATTTTTCTTGAAGACCTCGGTCGCGGTGGTCGCCATAGGACTGTCGACGTACACGTTCAGGTCTTTGAAAGCCTCGTGGTACTCGCTGTTCGATTCATACACTCTGTTCAGCTCGTATATCAGCTCCTGTGTCCTTCCTACTGCAAATGACGGTATCACGGTCGTCCCGCCTTTTTTAGCTGTATCGCGTATGATATCCAGGAGCTTCCTTACATCCATCGGATTCTTCGGATGCAGCCTGTTGCCGTATGTCGTTTCCATGATGATGTAGTCTGCCTTCTTGATTATCGTCGGATCTCTCAGTATAGGCCTGTCTTTGACACCGAGGTCACCTGAAAATACTATCTTTGACACGCTGTCGCCTTCTGTGACCCACAGTTCTGTTATCGCAGATCCGAGTATGTGTCCGGCGTCGTTGAAAACTATTTTCATCTCGTCGTTGAGTTCGATGAGCTGGTCGTAAAGCACGGGTTTCACGTATTTCAGCGAATCCACCGCATCATTGTATGTATATAGCGGTTCTACCAGAGGTCTTCCGGCACGCTCGTTCTTCTTGTTTTTCCACTGAGCTTCCTTCTCGTGTATATATCCGCTGTCCTTGAGCATCACATCCAGAAGATCAGCAGTCGCGTCTGTGCAGTAAATGCTGCCCCTGAATCCTCTCTTTACCAGGAGCGGTATCCTGCCGCAGTGGTCTATATGTGCATGGCTGAGCACCATGTATTCTATCTCTGCCGGGTCGAACGGAAATTCCTCATAATTGAGAGCCTCCTGCGCCTTTCCTCCCTGGAACTGCCCGCAGTCCAGCAGGATCTTGTGGTTTTCCGTTGTTATGAGATGACAGGACCCCGTCACGCCTGACGACGCCCCGCAAAACTGTATTTTCATTATGATTCCCTCCCTGTTGAAACATTGTTACCATGTTACCGCTATTATACTACCTGCCGCATGTGATTTCCATGTGCAAAATCTGCAGCCTGTAAAAAACGGGCATATACCTGCAGTGCCCGCCCGAATACATCTCATCATATTCACGCATTCCAGCGCTTTACATTATCCAGCTGTCAGCTGCACCATGCGTAGTGCAAACTGGAGATATCATGGACAGTTTGACGCAGCGTTTTCAGCTATAAATCCTCATTTTGACATGTCTTATGGCTGAAATCTGGAAATCATATTTTCTGTTGCCGTCTAAAATATAAGTTTTCGATGGCCTGTAGTATAACCGTCGTGGCAACTTCAGCCACACAACACTATACCTGCTTGCTGTACGGCTGAAATCTGGAAATACATATCCATTCCCACCACCGGATGACCTTGATAAAAGGCCTGAATCTGATTATCAAATGCTATAATTTACATATTTCAGCCATAACGACCCCTGATTTTCACATTTATGGCTGAAACAGCTGTGACATAAGTCAGATGACCAGGCCGTAAACCACAAAAGCGGGCCGGTACGACCGGTCCGCCAGTTTTGTTCCTGATCCGTGAGCATCGGCAGATCCATAGCCGGCTCTGCTCACATTTCACATTATCTGTTTTTCTCCATCCTGATCTCTGCGGCACGCGCATGTCCGATCAGCCCTTCGCCTCTCGCCAGATTCGACACCAGCGGAGCGATCCCCATCATCGCATCTCTACTCATGCTCTGATATGTACAGATCTTGAGGAATGTCCCGACCCATACGCCGCCTGTATATCTCGCCGCACCCAATGTAGGCAGTGTATGGTTCGGACCCGATGCATAATCTCCGAATACCTCCGCAGTATTTCCGCCGATAAACAGCGAGCCGTAGTTTCTAAGTCCGCTGACCACCCTGTCAGCATCAGCCTCTGCCACATTGACTTCAAGGTGCTCAGGTGCATATGCGTTCGCATATTCCACAGCCTCGTCCAATGAATCTGCGATCAGTATCTCGCCGAAATCATTCCACGAGCTCCTCGCGATCGGCTCAGTTTCCAGAGTCGACAGCTGCGCCTCGACAGCATCGATCACCGCTGCTCCGAGCCTTTCATCTGTAGTCACCAGTATGCCCTTGGCTTCCTTATCGTGCTCTGACTGCGCCAGTATATCCGCCGCAAGCACCTCCGGATCTGCATTACCGTCAGCTATTATCAGGACCTCGCTCGGCCCTGCGACAAAATCTATCCCCACCTTGCCGTAACACTGTCTCTTGGCCTCGGTCACGAAGCTGTTGCCCGGTCCCACGATCATATCAACAGGCTGTATCTGGTCAGTCCCGTATGAAAAAGCAGCGATCGCCTGCGCACCTCCGGCAGCATATATCTCATCCACTCCCGCTACGTCCATTGCCACTAGAGTTTTCGGGTGTATGCAGTCAGTGCCTTTTATAACCGGCGAGCATGCCGTGACACGCTCCACACCTGCGACCTTTGCAGGGATCCCAAGCATCAGCGCCGTCGAATACAGCGGATACCCGCCTCCCGGCACATAACAGCAGCACGATCCCACCGGTATCACTCTGTGTCCGAGCACGATACCCGGCGACGGTGAAAAATCCTCAAGCGCTCCGACCGTCGCTCTCTGCGCCTTTGCAAAATTCTCGATATTCGCAGCGGCTTTCTTTATATCTTCTATCTCCTGAACGGACACCTTGCCGTATGCATCTCTGATCTCCTGCTCAGATATCCTCAGCGCCGTCCTCTCGCACCCGTCGAACCTGCGGTTGTACTCCGCCAGTGCCGCATCCCCGTTCATTCTGACATCTGCTATTATATCTCCGACTGTCGCCATCAGCCGGCTTCTGTCTTCTTCCGTTCTTTTCTTTGAAGGCTTCAATTCTTTTATCATGTCAGTACCTCCTGTGTTTCGTCCTGTATTTTATCGCTTTACTCTATTAATATACAACAGTGTTTTTTCTTTGTCAATACTGCCTGTTTCTTATACGGCATTCTCTGTTCGATGTGCAAAAGCGCACTCATTCTGTATCCTGACGTTTTGCAAAGGTGCACGCATGCCGCATCCCGGTGCTTTGCAAAAGCTGCGCATATCACTCCCGCTTCAGTGAAATGAAAACACCGGCGATGCAGATCGCCGTAAAAACGGTGAATGAAACTCTTATCACCTTTATCAGCACGTCGGCCGGCACATCTGCCAGCGCCATATCAGAAGCAAGCACCGTCACCGTTATCGTGACGATCACCATGCTGAATGTGTGCCCTATCGATCTCATCGTCGCCAGTATCGACGAGGCTACGCCGTAATCCGCCTTTCCCACGCATGACATTACTGCATTGGTATTAGGCGATGAAAACATAGCAAATCCGAGACCGGTAACTACAAGCGCCGCTATTATGAACACGAGATGCGTATGCAGCCCCGTAAATATGAACATGAACGTTCCCGCGGCACACAGCGCCATCCCCAGAGACGACATCCTGAACGGAGAGAACCTGTCCGAAAGCCGCCCTGCCACAGGTGAAAGCAGTGCCATTATCAGCGGCTGGAATATCATTATCAGCCCAGCCGTCTGCGACGAGTATCCCATCACCACCTGGAGATATATCGAGATCAGATAGCTGATCGCAAACGTCGCACCATAGTTCAGCATCGCCGAAAGGTTCGAGAACGCATATCCTTTGTTTTCCCGAAACAGCCTGATATCCACGACAGGATCCGCGGTTTTCATCTCATGTCTTACGAATATCACACCTGCTGCCGCACCTGCCGCCGCGACTGCGATATAAACTGCGCCGTTTCCCGCTTCTGACAGACCGTACATCAGCAGGAATATCGATATCATGTATATCACGTTTCCTGCCGTATCAAAGCTTCTGCCGCACGTCCGCGGATCACAACGTCCCGCAAAGCTTCTGCCGACGCCACTATCACCCGGGACATGCAGCTCCGTGCGCTTTTCCGCAGGCAGCTTCATCAGTGCCGCCACGAGAGCCGCCACGCCGAGCATCCCGATGAACACGAATATCGACCGCCATCCGAAATTGTGATTGAGAGCTCCGCCTATCACAGGTCCCGCGGAAAGCCCCACGTATGTCGATGCCAGGGAGCACCCCAGCGCTCTGCCGCGCTGCTCTCCCGGAAAGACACTGATCAGGACCGCCGTATTGGTGCTGAATATCATCGCCGCTCCGACCCCCTGCATCACTCTGGATATAAGGAGCATCGCCATCGAGCCTGACAGCAGCGCTGCGATACAGCACGCCACGAACAGCGCGATGCCCGCGATCAGCACATTCCTTCTTGACGTGATGTCGGCCAGCCTGCCAAAAGGCACCGAGAACGCCGCTACTGACAAGGTATATCCGCTCACGAGCCATCCCGTGCGTCCTGCACTCGCACCGAACTGCAATCCTATATCAGGTATCGAAAGATTCAGTGCGCTTCCCGTAAACGTCGTTATGAACGCCGTTATCACGACTACTGTTATCACTGCTCTCCGCATATCTTTTCCTGCGCGAGCGTTATCCGCATTGCCATTTTCCACATGATACTTTTCCATACAGTTATTATATACGATATGCGGCAGATTAAATACAGAAAAAGGCAGGATACATTTTAAAAATCATCTGACATTGCGTCTGACACTGAATCCTGCGCCCGGTGCTATATCACGATGCAGATGAAATACTCCTTGCCTTCATCGCTGATCTTTTGCAGCGACTTCTGCATCTTGACCCTGATGTTGTCAGGCACGCCCGCGATCTTGTTTTCCATCTGCTCTGCCACCATCTCGTACAGCGACTTGCCGAATATATTAGTGTCCCAGATGCCGTTCGGTGACTCTTTCATCTCCTCGCGCAGACTGTTCACGAGATCCTCAGACTGTTTTTCACTGCCGACCACCGGCGATATCTCTGTCGTGATGTCGGTCTTTATTATATGGAGCGTCGGCGCCTTTGCCGTTATCCTCACGCCGTACTTGTTTCCCTGCCTGAATACCTCCGGCTCTTCGATCGTCATTTCGCTCAGCCTTGGCTGCACTATGCCGTAACCGCCGTTTTCCACCTGACTGATCGCACCCCTGAGCTTGTCATATTCCTGCTTGGCTG
This sequence comes from uncultured Clostridia bacterium, assembly GCA_934247125.1. Lineage (GTDB taxonomy): Bacteria > Bacillota > Clostridia > Peptostreptococcales > Anaerovoracaceae > Lentihominibacter. The sequence continues at coordinate 27,599 of CAKQIZ010000001.1, read as the reverse complement.
CCGCAAACTCCCTCAGCAGACTGAAGAACTCACTGTCGTCGTTTACCTGTGTGCCCATCATCTCCGTCACGATCCTGTAGTAAAGATCCGGCGCCATATCGAGTCGCAGAGCCGTTTCGCCTGTGCCCATATCGATACCCGCTATGCCGGCATTTTCTATCAGCTCGCCGTCTGCGAGCTCCGCTGCCGCCTTTCTGAAACCTGCAACTGTATCAAAGCTGCCTGCCCATGCTTTTATCCGCTCTATCACCTGAGCTTTGAGCCAGTGGTCCAGACCCAGTCCTTCCATATATCCCGGCATGTCAAAGACCACTTCCCTTACAGGGAATCTGCCGAGCAGTTCCGCCATCACACTGTCTATCTCATCCTCCCCCGCTCTGGCACAGTTCATCCTCATCACAGGCATGCCGTACTTTTCTTCCATCTTCGCAGCGACAGCCGCGGCGTTGTCAGATGACGGCTCTGTGGAGTTCAGTATTATCACGAACGGTTTGCGGAGCTCCACGAGCTGCCTTATCACCTTTTCCTCTGCCGCCTCGTAGCTGCTCCGTTCCAGTGTACCGATCGTGCCGTCAGTCGTAACGACGATCCCGACTGTCGAATGCTCGCGGATGACTTTCTCCGTACCGATCTCCGCCGCTTCCTCGAACGGTATCTTTTCATCGCTCCACGGAGTGTCCACCATGCGCATCACCCCGTCTTCCATCTGACCCAGCGCACCCGGTATCATATACCCCACGCAGTCCACCATCCTGACCTTCAGACTGAGGCTGCCCGATATCTGCAGTTCAGCCGCATCCGCCGGTATGAACTTCGGCTCAGTCGTCATAACTGTCTTGCCCGTTCCGCTCTGAGGCATCTCGTCGATCAGCCTCTGCTTCTCATATGCGTTTTTTACATTGGGGATTACCATCAGATCCATGAAACGCTTTATAAACGTGGACTTTCCCGCTCTGACAGGGCCTACCACACCTATGTAAATATCGCCGCCGGTACGTTTTCCTATGTTTTCGTAAATATTTATATTTTCCAAAATAAAACCCTCCCCATGCTTGACTGTAAATCAATACAGTATATTGGGAAGGGTCTGTTTTTATTCTTTATTTTAAGATTTATATATCGTGAGGTCTTCTACGATCGTCATGCTGTAGTCGCTTATGCCTTTTCCCTCGTTCGGATGTGCGGACGAGTACATCTGATCGGCTGCAAATATGCAGATCAGCACGAGGCATACAGGTATCAGCACCTTTAGCTTTATCTTCCTTATCATATTGTCGAGCGAAGGCGCCAGCGCATATACTACAGCCATGCCGCCGAGTCCGAATGTGATCAGACCTTCTGCGCATATCCTGCCGTCGAGGTTGAGGAAGTAGCCGCTGTAGTCCCACCACCTGAGGCCTTTGCTCATCTCGAGATAAAGCGATGTGAAGTACTCCACAAATCCGCTCAGTATCACTGCCGCGAAAAATTCTCCCAGCGGATTGCGCCTGAATCTGTTCAGCAGCATCAGTATCAGCACTCCGCCGGCTCCGTATATCGGAAGCCACGGCCCGTACATCGTGCCGCGGTTTATGAATACCCCGTCCTTTACGAGATGAATGCTCACCTCCCACGTCCAGCCTATGAACGAAAAGATGAAAAACATCAGCACCAGCGACGGTATAGAATAATTCCTTATATAGTTCGGCGTCTCCAGGCTTATCTTCCTGGCACGGTGCTCCAGCGGCGAAAGTCTCGCCGGATAGATCTTACCGTCGAATACGTATTTGAGACGTCTGATATTGTCAGCTCTTGCCTGCTCCTTTTCATACTCGAGATTGCCGGGAGTTCCCAGCAGCATCACGCCGAGCCAGTTCTCCATGAACCCTCTTATGCCTTTTGCCTTTCTTGCTTCCGGTACCGGTTCATCGATGTAATGCATCACGTCGGCATAGCTTTTTTCCATCGCGGAAAGCTCAGGTCTTTTGAAAAGATAAGTATCGTTGAGCTTTTCAGCGTAAGGAAGCCCTCTCTCCTTGGCAAGCTCGCGCAGCTTTACATAATACTCGCAGTATACCGCAGTCCTGTATGCATTGCTGTAGAACACGGATACGAGTCCGAGCGATATGTAGTCAAGCAGGAACCATGGCAGGAAGCTCAGGAATATCCTGAAGCACTCCCACTTGTGGCCTTCCATCATGTGCCTTGAAAGCGTTATCGCTTCATTTGCCCTGATATCCGGATTTTCCGCAACTATGTAAGGCACCATGAAATAGGAGTAATGCTTTATCGGGATCGCGATCACAGTCAACCCCCAGAGCAGCTTGTACACGAATGTCAGCATCATCGTGAAAGCCGATTTTATCCATTTCCTGGACTTTACGAGATATACGAATGTGTAAAGCGGCACTTTGTCGTATATCCGGCCCTCGAGGAAAAGCCGCCTCGTCGTCACGACATAGCATTCCTTCAGCATGAACAGCAGCGCCAGATGATACAGCGCCGCGATGATCATGAACAGCAGCACCACGAAGCTCTTTGATCTGAACACGTGCGTCGCTCTGTCAAACGCATCTGCGTATATCTTTCCTGAGCTTATCGAATTTGCCAGATCCGCAAACACGCCCTTCTGCCGCTCTATTATCCTGTTTCCGTCTGCACTTTTCAGATTTTTTTCAACTTTTTCCGAAATGCGCCTGCTCTCCTCGGCCTGACCCTGTATGAGTTCCGTTATCACTGCATCTGCAACATTGGCATTAGTTATTCCCAGACCTTCTTTCGCCGAGTCGAGTATCGAATATCCGCTTACATGTACCGGCGTGATATTGGTACGGATGCCGTCCAGCGATCCGCCGAATTCCGATCCCATGAATACCGCTATCAGGCAGATCGCAATGAAAAGCCAGTAATTATTCTTTAATGATTTCCTACCGTTATGCTTCAGTTCTTTTCTGTCTATCATTGCTGTCTCTCTTGTCCCGGTCTCCCGCTCTCACGCTCTGCCGTTTTCTCTGCTGTTCTTGATGATACAGCCTGCTATTCTGCTATCTTTCCGGTCAGGCTGAAAGTCTTTCCTTCTGTTATCTCAACGTTGACCATCTGGCCTATGAGTTCTCTGTCTCCCTCGAAGTCGACGAGTTTGAAGCCCTCTGTCCTCCCGGTCAGCGTGTTTTCGTTTTTTTTGCTCACGCCTTCTACGAGGACGCGCTCGATACGACCCCTGTAAGCCATATTTTTCTCAGCGCTGTCTGCATTGACTGCGCTCACCAGTCTGTCAAAACGCTGATGCTTGACTTCTTCCGGTATCTGATCCTCGTACTCTGCCGCAGGTGTGCCCTGTCTCACCGAATACAGGAACGTGAATGCAGAATCGTATTTCACACTGCGCACGAGTGACAGCGTCTGCTCGAAATCCTCCTCTGTCTCTCCCGGGAAGCCCACTATGATATCTGTGCTTATAGCTATATCAGGAACAGCCTTTCTGAGCCTTTCCACGACTTCCAGATACTTCTCCCGCGTATACTTCCTGTTCATGTGTCTGAGCACTCTGTCGCTTCCCGCCTGCACCGGCAGGTGTATGTAGTTGCACAGCTTGTCGCAGTCGACGAAAGCCTGTATCAGCTTGTCAGACAGATCCTTCGGATGCGATGTCATGAATCTGATGCGATCCAGTCCCTCTATATCGTTTATCATATATATAAGATCTGCAAAATCGCAATCGCTGCCGTTTTCCCCGGCGCCTCTGTACGAGTTTACGTTCTGCCCCAGCAGAGTGACTTCCCTGACTCCATCTGCGACAAGTCCCGTTATCTCTCTTACGATGTCTTCAGGCTTCCTGCTCTTCTCTCTGCCTCTGGTATACGGCACGATGCAGTACGTGCAGAAATTGTTGCAGCCGTACATGATATTCACGAACGATTTGTGTTTGTAAAGTCTCTTCGCAGGCAGTCCCTCGACGATCTGATCACTGTCCTCGAAGGTCTCAGCGATCTTTTTCTTCTCGGAGTACACTTTTTCCAGCAGTTCCGGGAACCTGTGTATGTTGTGGGTCCCGAAAATAATATCCACCCACGGGTATTTGCTCTTGATAGTGTCGATGATATGCTGCTGCTGCATCATGCATCCGCACACGCATGCGACATACTCGGGATTTTTCTCCTTGAGCTTCTTGAGCTGCCCCAGTGTGCCGAAAAACCGCTTGTCTGCGTTTTCTCTGACGCTGCATGTGTTGATGATCGTTATATCCGAATCGTCTCTCGACACCGTCTCGACGCATCCCTTTTCCTGGAGCATCCCTGCGATCGTCTCTGAATCGTGTTCATTCATCTGACATCCGAACGTTATGATATTGTATTTCTTGCCGCTGAGTAAATCCATCTCTTTATCCTTGTTCATGTTTCTTGCCTCTGCCCATCAGGAGTTCTACAGCCTGGGCAGCTGTTATCTCGCCTTTTATAGCTCTGTAGATCGCCTCTGTTATAGGCATCTCCACGTTTTCTCTCTTTGCGAGCTCGTAAGCGGCTTCCGTCGTGAACATCCCTTCAACGACCATGCCGACTTTTTTAGTCGCTTCCTCAGGCGCCATGCCTTCTCCGATCATGATACCGCATCTGCGGTTTCTGGAATGCATGCTTGTGCAGGTAACGATCAGATCGCCCGTGCCAGTCAGTCCTGCAAAAGTCTCAGGTTTTGCTCCGAGCTTAAGTCCCAGCCTGGTTATCTCTGCCAGACCTCTCGTCATCAGTGCAGCCTTTGCATTGTCGCCGAATCCCATGCCGTCGGATATACCTGCTCCGAGTGCTATGATATTCTTGAGCGCTCCGCCGAGCTCGACGCCTGTGACATCTTCTGTCGTGTATACTCTGAATCTGTCTGTCATGAAAAGATCCTGCACTTTTTCAGCAGCTTCGATATTATGAGATGCTGCCGCTACAGTTGTCGGCAGTCTCCTGCCTACTTCCTCGGCATGAGAAGGCCCCGACAGCACGACGTATCTGTCCATGTCGATATGATCTGCCGCTATCTGAGACATCCTGAGCAGAGTTTTCTGCTCTATGCCCTTCGCTACATTTATGATCAGCGCATCGTCTTTGATATGTCCGAGAGCTGATGTCAGTGCACTCCTGAAATGCTGCGCAGGTGCGGAAAACAGCACAACATCTGCATCAGCCAGTGCTTCCTCCACCGTATACGCTATCTCTATGTTTTCATTGAGCGGTACTCCCGGAAGATAATCGACGTTTTCCCGATTTTCTTCCATAGATCTCAGATGTTTTTCATCTATATCCCAGATCTTTACGCTGCCGCCTTTTCCGGCCAGAACTGTCGCAAGAGCCGTTCCCCAGCTGCCTGCGCCTATCACTCCTGTAGTCTTCATTCAGTTTACCTCCTTTGCAGCTTCTTCCTTGTCTTTCTTGTCTTTCTTTTTTTCAAATATGCTCATCACCGGCTCCTGCCCCTTGAAGAGCCTGACTATATTCGCTCTGTGCTTCACAAGTATTATCACTGCCAGCACGACCCCGTACCATACGAACTCCGGCTGCATGAAATACGATATCACCGGGAAGCATGCCGCGCCCAGTATAGAGCCGACTGACATCCTCCTGGTCACGAGCACACCGATCACTACGACTCCAAGTGTCACGAGACCCATCAGCGGGTTCAGGCCCATCAGTGCTCCGAATGCAGTCGCCACGCCTTTGCCGCCCCTGAATCCGAAAAACACAGGCCACACGTGTCCGCAGAACACCGCGACCACGCACCACATCGCTCCGACGTGACCTGCCAGCAGCAGGCCCAGCAGCACTGCAGCTGTTCCTTTGAGAACATCGACGATAAGAGTTGTCGCACCTGCTTTCTTGCCCATGACTCTGAGCGCATTCGTCGTGCCTGCATTCCCGCTGCCTTCTTTTCTTATGTCTATCCCCCTGGCCTTTGCAAGCAGTATCGACGGTGAAATATTACCGATCAGATATGCGATCACAACAGCCAGTATCCTGAGCCAGATCTCATTCATCTTCTTTCTCTCCCTTTTCTCTGAACACGAATTTTATCGAAGTTCCTTCGAACCCGAATGCTTCTCTGATCTTGTTCTCCATGTATCTCGCATACGAGAAATGCATGAGCGGTCTCGAATTGACCTTGAACGAGAACAGCGGCGGCTTTACACCTACCTGCGTCACATAGTATATCTTGAGTCTCCTGCCCTTGTCAGACGGCGGCTGTTTCATCATTATAGCATCGGAAATGAGATTGTTGAGTCTTCCTGTCGGTACTCGCATAGCTCTGTTTTCCGCAACATATTTTGCCATCTTTATCACGTTGTCTACTCGCTGTCCTGTCAGCACGGAAATAAACACTACCGGGGCATATGACATGAATGTGAGCTCTCTGGCTATATGCTTCCTGAACTCGTTCATCGTGTTGGTCTCTTTTTCGATAAGATCCCATTTGTTGACTACGACTATGATGCCCTTGCCCGCTTCATGTGCTATGCCTGCGATCTTCTTGTCCTGTTCTGTTATGCCCTCCTGTGCGTCGATCATCAGCAGACACACGTCACATCTCTCGATCGCCGCAACGGCCCTGATGACGCTGAATTTCTCTATGTTCTCACTGACCTTGCTCTTTCGCCTTATGCCTGCCGTATCGATCAGCAGATATTTTTCCCCGTCTTTTTCAAACGGCGTATCTATCGAGTCACGTGTCGTTCCTGCTATCGGAGAAACTATCACGCGGTTTTCCCCCAGCAGCTTGTTTATCAGAGATGACTTGCCGACATTCGGCTTTCCGATCATCGCGAGCTTTATAGAGTCTTCATCCTCTGTTCCCGCGCCTTCCGGGAAGCTCTCGACTATGCGGTCAAGCAGATCTCCGAGGTTAAGCATGTTTGCTGCCGAGATCGGTACAGGTTCGCCGAGCCCCAGCTCGTAAAAATCATAAAAATCCTCAGGCAGTTTAGCAGTGTCCACCTTATTGACAGCGAGCACGACCTGTTTGCCTGTCCTCATAAGCATCGAAGCTACTTCACGATCCGATGCGGTCACGCCGTCTCTTCCGTCGGTCATGAACAGTATCACATCAGCGGTGTCCATCGCCACCTCTGCCTGTTCTCTCATCTGTGACAGTATTATATCCTTGCTGTCAGGCTCTATGCCGCCTGTATCGATCAGTGCGAAATGCACACCTGACCACTCCGCTTCAGCATATATCCTGTCGCGCGTAACTCCCGGAGTATCCTCTACGATCGACACTCTCTTTCCCACGACTTTATTAAAAAATGTTGACTTTCCAACATTCGGCCGTCCCACAACGGCTACTAACGGTTTACTCATACATTATCCCTTCCGCGAATTCTGCAGGATCGAACTCCTTCAGATCCTCGATGCCCTCTCCTACTCCTATGAATTTGACAGGCATGTCGAATTCATCCGCTATTGTTATAACGATGCCTCCCTTTGCGGTGCCATCAAGTTTTGTAAGTATTATCCCTGTGATGTCTGCAGTGTCTCCGAATTCCTTCACCTGGGACACAGCATTCTTTCCTGTCGTTGCGTCGAGCACCAGCAGGTTCTCCCTCGCCGCTTCAGGGAACTCGCGTCCGATGACTTTGTTCATCTTGTTCAGTTCGTCCATCAGATTCTTCTTGTTCTGAAGCCTTCCTGCCGTATCACAGATCAGTACATCTATATTCTTTGCCTTTGCCGACTGTATCGCATCATATATAACAGCCGACGGATCAGCGCCCTCAGCATGCTTTACGATATTTACCCCGACTCTGTCTGCCCATATGGAAAGCTGCTCCGATGCCGCTGCTCTGAACGTGTCTGCAGCTGCCAGCATCACTGTCTTTCCCTCGGACTTCAGCTTGTATGCGAGTTTTCCTATCGAAGTCGTCTTGCCTCCTCCGTTTATACCTATCATCAGTATCACGAGCGGAGTCTGACCGCACAGCTCCTGCTTGTCATTCTTGTTGATAAGTCTCGCTATTATATTGCTCAGTATCCTCTTCACGTCGTCCGGTGCTGCCGAGCTGTACGACTTGATCTCCTTGCGAAGAGTCTCTATTATCTTCATCGTAGTCTCCATGCCCACATCCGAAGTGATGAGTATTTCCTCAAGTTCCTCCAGGAGATCATCGTCTATCGAAGCTCTGCCCATCAGAGCGTCTCCGATCTTCTTCGAAAGTTTTCCCAGAAAGGAACGCTTTTTTCCTTCATTAAGCATCTGTCAATTCTCCTTCTGTATCATAATTCAAAATCATTGTCAAACGAAAGCGAAAGCACTTTTGATACACCTTTTTCCGGCATCGTCACTCCGTAAAGTGCATCTGCATGCTCCATCGTGGCTTTCTGATGTGTCACCAGCGTGAACTGTATTCCGCTGAACTTTCTCAGACAGTTTATGAATCTGTCTATGTTCGCATCGTCCAGCGCAGCCTCTACCTCGTCCAGTATGCAGAACGGCGTCGGCTTTGCCTCGAGCACTGCAAACATCAGCGCTATGGCTGTCAGCGTTTTTTCTCCTCCCGACAGCAGGTTTATGTTCTGCAGTCTCTTTCCCGGAGGCTGTGCCACTATATCGATATCGGAGCTGAGCGGATCCTTTTCATCCGAAAGTCTCAGCTCTGCATGCCCTCCGCCGAACAGTTCCTTGAATTTTCTCTCGAAATTCACTACTATCTGGTCGAAACTTTCCTTGAACTTGACTCTTATAGTCTTGTCCATATCTGCTATCATTCCAGTCAGGCTGTCGACCGCCTCCTGTATGTCAGCTCTCTGTGCCTCCAGGAACTCATACCGTTCCCTGACCGTTTCGTATTCCTCTATCGCACCGACATTGACCTCACCAAGCTCGCGCATACGGTTCCTGATCTGCCGGCTCTCCCTGACCGCCATCGACATCACGAACTCGCTGCTCCTGAACTCCATCGCCTGTATGTACGATACTCCAAAGTCCTCCCACAGTCTGTTCTTGTAAGTGTCAAGCTGCGTCTCATTCTTTGCATTTTTTATCTCAAGCTCGTATTTCTGGTTCTGTACGCTTCCGAGCCTGCTGCTTATGCTTTCCTTTTCGGCATTCAGCTCTGCTGTGTTCTCAGAGAGCCTGCTTTTCTCAGCGGCAAGTTCCGAAAGATATGTTTCAAGCCGAAGCTTTTCGCTTTCTTTCTCCCTGACTGCGGTATCAGTGTTACCGCTTTCCGAAATTATGCGGATCTTTTCTTTTTCCATATCTGCGAGCTCTGTCTGTCTTGCTGTGATATCAGCTTCAAGATCATTCAGCGATGCGGTTATCCTGTCCGCCATCGAACCGATATGCTCTTTTTCTCGCTCGCAGCTGTTCACCGCGATCCTGGCTGCTGTTATCTCTTCGCTTATATCGTCAAATGACGATTTCTGTTTCTCGTAAAGCTCGCGCTGTTCTTCAGCCAGTTTTTCAGCTTCCTGCGCGGCTTTTTCATCTGCCTCTATCCTGGCTTCGAGATCCCGGATCATCTTCCTGGAATTCCGTTTTTCCGTCTCTATATTCGCAAGCTCTCGCTCCAGTCTGTCGCTTCCGGATCTTATGTCGCGCAGCATGGTCTCGATCATCCTGATCTCGCTTTCCATGGAAAAATCCTGCTGCTCCTTTTCACGAAGCTCAGCTTCGAGTTGCGTGATCCTTTCTGCGGCACTGCTTACTGTCTTGCGTACTCCGGCGAGCTCTGCCTCATGCTGCTGTCTCGCTTCGCTTTTTTCTCTGACCTGTTTTCGCAGCGATCCTATCTCTGCTTTCCGATCAAGTATATTCGCCGTCTTGTTCCTGTATTTTCCTCCGGTTATCGCGCCTCTGGCGTTTATCACTTCACCGTCGAGCGTTACGAAACGGAATTCTGCTCCGGATTTTGACATCCTGAGTGCATTATCCATATTGTCCACTATGACTACTCTGCCAAGCAGATAATCTATGATCCCGCTGTACTGCCTGTCATATTCCAGACAGTCCGGTCCGAACCCCACGAAGCCCGGCTCTCTTTCAAGTCTGCCGTTTCTGAAAGCTCTGCCGTTAACGGAGCTGACCGGAAGGAACGTCATTCTTCCGGCTCTGTTTTCTTTGAGGGATCTGATCGCGGCCTTTGCACTGCTGTCATCGTCGCAGACGACATTCTGAAGCGCTGCTCCCAGCGCTGTCTCCATCGCAGTCTCATATCCCGCCGGCACTTTTATCAGGTCTGCCACAACGCCTCTGATGCCGCGAAGCCCTGATTTCATCACGTGTTTTACGGCATAGTTGTAACCCTCATAGTTGCTCTCCATCTCCTCGATGGTTTTCATTCTCGAGGAAAGCTGCCCCTGTGACAGCCTCAGGTCTTCCACGATCTTCACGAGTTCTCTTTCTCGAAGTCCCGCCTGCACGGAAGCCGTTTTCTGCCCGGCGACCTGCTCTTTTACAGCTGAAAGCTCCTGCTGCAGCTGTTCGCGCTGTCCTTTTATCCTGTTCAGTCTGTCTATCGTCTCTTTGCTGCTGTCATCTCCCGATGATTTTTCCCGGAGCAGCGACTCCTGACGCTTTTCCAGAGTCTCCTGGAGCCTTTCCAGACTGCCTATCTCGGCATGCCCCGAACTTACGGAAGCTGTCAGTTCGAAAATATCGCTTTTATATCGATCTGCCTGTGCCGCTATCGCAACCAGCTCTCCTGCCGCCGTATCATACATTTCCGTCTTTTCACGCAGCATGTCCGACGCTTCTGCGAACCTGCTGTCGATCTGTGCTTTCTTTTCTCTGAATTCACTCTGTGACAGCTTTTCTTTGTCATATTTCTGCTCCAGCTGTCTGATCTCTTCGGAAAGTCTCGCGGTGCTGACTTCTATCGACGCCAGCTTTTCTCTGTCGACCTGTCCCTTGTTTACAGCGAGATTCAGTTCATCTATCGCCGTCAGCAGCTTTTCCTGAGTCTCTGCCGCCAGCTCCTCCAAAGCCTTGTTCCTGGTGCTGTTTTCAGCGAGGCTGCTTTCCATCTCCGTCTTCCTGTCGCTGCACTCATCTATAAGTAACTTCAACTCAGCGAGATCCTCTTTTATATAATTGTTTTTGCTCTCGAGATTTTCAATATTCTTGAGTGTTATATTGATCTCAAGCTCTCTGTATCTGTCTCTGAGTTCAAGATACTCTTTCGCCTTTTTGCTGTCTTCGGCAAGCCCGCCTATCCTGCCTTCAAGCTCACCGATGATATCGTTCACGCGCTCCATATTCGAACTGGTCGATGCGAGCTTCCTTTCGGACTCGGCTTTTTTTGTCCTGTACATCACGATGCCGGCAGCTTCTTCGAAGATCTCTCTCCTGCTGTCGGTCTTGTTGCTGAGTATATCGGAGATCTTTCCCTGGCCTATGATCGAGTAGCCGTCTACGCCTATCCCTGTATCCATTATCAGATCTCTTATATCTCTGAGTCTGCACTGATTGCCGTTGATGCGATATTCACTTTCTCCGGATCTGAACATGCACCTCGTTATCGCTACTTCCTTGTAATCTATAGGAAGGCTTCTGTTCTCATTGTCTATCACGAGTGTTACTTCAGCCATTCCTCTCGATTTTCTGCTGTCGGTGCCTGAGAAAATGACTTCTTCCATTTTCCCGCCGCGCAGCATCTTCGGGCTCTGCTCCCCGAGCACCCATCTTATAGCGTCGCTTATGTTGCTTTTTCCGCTTCCGTTAGGCCCCACTATGCAGGTGATGCCCTTGTCGAATTCTATCACGACAGGCTCTGCGAAAGACTTGAATCCGTGCATTTCTATTTTTTTAAAATACATCTACCACTGCTCCTTTTCCAGCATCGCTTTCGCAGCATTCTGCTCAGCCTGTTTTTTACTCTTCCCTCTGCCTGTGCTCACAGGTCTGCCGTTGACTGCAAGCTGCACCACAAATGTCTTGTCGTGATCCGGACCAAGTTCCTCCAGCATATTGTAGCGTATGTTCGCGGCTCCGTTTACCTGCAGTTTTTCCTGAAGCCTCGTTTTGTAATCCACGATGATATACTTTCCGCGTTTTACATCCTCTATAGCATCCATGAACAGACAGAGCACCACGTTTTTTACTGCTTCAAATCCGCCGTCAATATAAACAGCCCCCATTATGGCTTCCATCGTATCCGCCAGGATCGACTCTCTGTTTCTTCCGCCATTATGTTCTTCGCCGTTTCCCAGCAGTATATATTCACCCAGCCTGAGCTGCTTCGCCTTTTCTGCCAGTGATTTCTCACAGACGAGCGTCGCTCTCGTCCTCGACAGGAACCCTTCTTCTTTCTGCGGAAACATCCTGAAAAGCTTCTCGCCTATGATCGCGTCAAAAAACGCATCTCCCAGGAATTCCAGCCGTTCATTGCTCTTCGTGCTCCTGTCGTACTCCTTGATATATGAACTGTGGGTAACAGCGGTTTTAAGGATCGAAATATCATTGAACCGGTATCCGATCTTTTCCTCAAGCTGCCTTATATCCTCCATATGCCGATCTACTCCTCTTCATCCTTTTCTATGATCTCTTCCAGATCGAGCATAGACTGCCTTATGATCTCGACCACATTTTCCTCGCTGTACGGTATTCCCTTGATTATCGCATTCTTCACAGCATTCGCTCCGGAAGATCCATGTATCTTTATTACGGGGCCGTTGACTCCCAGTATCGGAGCTCCTCCGTATTCCTCGTAGTCAAAATCCTGCTTGAGCGATGACAGATCTGATTTCAGCATCAGTGCCGCCATCTTTGTCTTTATGTTTCTCATCAGCTTGTTTTTGATCAGCTTCAGAATATTCCACGCGAGTCCTTCGGTCAGCTTGAGGATGACATTCCCGACGAAACCGTCGCAGACTATGACTTCGCATGCACCCACAGGTACTTCTCGTGCCTCGACATTTCCCACGAAATTTATCGACGCTGCTTTAAGTTTCTGGTATGCATCCTTAGTGACGCTCGTTCCTTTGCTTTCTTCAATCCCCAGATTGACAAGCCCTACTCTCGGATTTTCTCTGCCCCATACCTTTTCCATGTAAATGCTTCCCATGAGCCCGTATTCAAGCAGGTTCTGCGCCTTTGCTTCGGAGCTTGCACCGGCGTCCACGAGCAGTGACGGTTCTCCGCCGAGGCACGGATATATGCTCGCCAGTACAGGTCTGTCTATACCCTCGATCCTGCCCAGTATCATTCTCGAACCCACGACGAGAGCGCCTGTGTTTCCTCCCGAGATAAAGATATCACCGTGTCCGTCTCTAACCATGTTAAGACCTACGACCATCGAGGATTCTGTCTTCCGTCTTATCGCTTTCACCGGACTGTCGTCCATCGTGATCACTTCTGTCGCACTTATGATTTTTATATTTTTACCTTTGAACTTGTTTTTTCGGAGTTCGGCTTCTATCGCATCTTTCTTTCCCACGATATATATATCGTGCTTTATCATGCCTGCCGCCATCACAGCTCCTTTGACGATCTCTGCCGGTGCGTGATCTCCTCCCATTCCGTCGAGTACTATTTTCATATTGCCCTCCTATTCAAACGCAGCAATAAACTCTCTGACGCTTCCCGCGATATCGCTGCTTCCAAAGACTGACGATCCGGCTACTACTATCTCAACACCTGCATCAGTCACCTCTTTTACATTTTTCAAATTTATACCTCCGTCTATCTCGATCATGAGTTCCGGATTGCGTTCCTGCTTCAGCCTGTAAAGCTCCCTGACTTTTCTGAGTGCCGACGTTATGAATCTCTGCCCTCCGAATCCCGGATTCACAGACATCACAAGCACCATGTCCAGATCTTCGATACAGTAGTCCAGTGTCTCCGGCGGTGTCGCCGGATTGAGCGCAACACCAGCCTTAACGCCCTGTGACTTTATATGCTGGATCGTCCTGTTCAGGTGAGTGCATGCCTCCTGATGTACCGTTATGTATTCAGTCTGATCTGTAACAAAATCCTCGAGATATCTGTCAGGCTCTTCTATCATCAGATGTACATCGAACGGCATCGCCGTCTTTCCCAGCAGGCTTTTCATCACTGCTGCTCCGAAGCTGATGTTCGGCACAAAATGCCCGTCCATAACATCCACATGTATGAGATGCGCCCCGGCCTTTTCTATCGTCAATACATTTTCACCCAGCTTTGAAAAATCCGCCGATAATATTGACGGAGCCAGTTGTATCATTTTGATTCCTCCTGTATGTTCCTAATACTGTTTCGATCGCTTTATTTCATCCATCATGCTTATATACGAGTCATATCGGCTCCTGCTGATCTCCTTGTTTTCCAGCGCGGTCCGCACACTGCATCCCGGTTCTGCTATATGTCGGCAGTTGCTGTATCTGCATGTGCCGAGTCTGGCTGCTGTTTCCGGGAAAAAATGCTGCAGCTCGTCTTCGTCTGCCTCCAGCACATCAAATGAAGTGAATCCCGGGGTATCGAAGATCATAGTCCCGTCTTCCTCATCGATCGTGAAAAGCTCAGAGTGTCTCGTCGTATGCTTTCCCCTCTGAGATTTTTCGCTTATATTGCCGGTCTCAGCCTCTGCATGCGGTATCAGCCTGTTCAGAATCGTCGATTTCCCCACTCCGGACGGACCTGCAAGCGCTGTCTTTTTTCCTTTTATCACGCTCAGCAGATCATCAAATCCTGTCTCATTCACACTGTCTATACACACTACAGGATAAAACGGAGCATATGTCTCCTTAAGGATCTCTATATTTTCAGCAGCCTTCCTTCCACTCTTGTTTTTTCTGTCGCCTGCATTTTTCGCAAGATCGCATTTGTTTATGCATATCACTATATCTGTTTCTGCTCTCTCCGCCATCACGAGAAATCTGTCGATGACCGGAAAGACAGGAGCCGGCTTCAGGGCTGCAGTCACTACTGTAAAACAGTCGACATTTGCAACGAACGGTCTTATGAAGCTGTTCTTTCTCTCCTTTATATCTATTATCACGCTGTCATCGTTGTCCGGTATCACTTCTATCGTCACTTCATCGCCCACCGCCGGCTTTATATCACGCTGTTTGAATATCCCGCGGGCTTTGCATCTGTAGACTGTAACGCCGGATTTTACATAATAAAACCCGGCGATACCTTTTACGATCGTGCCGTCGAGATGTCCGGCACAAGTTGTTTCATTAATCATCATTTTCTTCTGTCGGTTTGGTAGTCGGCTGCTCTGCAGGCTTGTTGCCCTTGCTCACTCTTATCTTGACTGCAGTGCCTTTGTCGAGCTGCGCATTCGCATCATACTGCTGCCACATTACCTCTCCTTCTGCATATGTGCTGCTGTAGTCATAACTTATGCTGCCTATCGTCAGTCCTGCGTTCAGCAGTGCCGCCTGCGCATCTTCAAGACTCTTGCCTACGAGATACGGCACGACCGCCTTTGCCTTTGAGCCATCACTCACGACTACGTTTATCGCACTTCCCTTTTCTGCCTTCGATCCGGCTTTAGGGTCCTGTCTGAGGACTGTTCCTGCTCCTTTTTCACTGGCCTCTGTAGTGACAGTCCCCAGTTTGAAACCTGCCGCTTCAAGATACGATTCGAGCTCATCCTGCTGCTTTCCTTCAAGATCCGGCACGTCTCCGTTCCCCAGACCTTTGCTTATGTTTACCTTTATCGTGCTTCCTGTCTTGATCTTTGTTCCCGCCTTCGGATCCTGCGAAACGATCTTACCTTTTTCGACCTCCTCGCTCACGACCTCGTCGCCTTTCTTGACTTTTATATCATATGTCTTTGCAGCGTCCTGAGCCTCTTCGAAAGTCATGTTCTTGAAATCCGGCGCCTCTATCTCTTCGCCGCCGAATGCTCCTGCTGCGAATGCTATGACAAGACCCAGCACCAGCGCTCCTACAACCGATGCGATGATTATTATCATCTTTTTCTTCTTGTCCATCGGTTTCTTGTTCTTCTTGTCTTTCTTTCCGCCGTGCATATCATCATCGTCTTCGCGATCCTCTCCGTCATCGTAATCCGTTTCTGCAATCGGTCCTCTGCCGTTTCTCGCTCCGTTCATCGTGCCCGTTGCTCCTCCCATGAGCACCGAGTCACCGACAACACTTCCGACGAATTCAAGATTGTTCAGCGCCTCGATCAGTTCCTCAGCCGAAGCATATCTGTTTACAGGATACTTGTCTGTACATTTGAGGATTATGTGCTCAAGAGCCGGTGGAACGCCCGGCACCAGCTTTGACGGTGGTATCATTTCACCGTTTATATGCATCAGCGCGATGTTCACAGGATTATCTCCATCAAACGGGACTCTGCCTGTCAGCATCTCGTACATCACTATTCCCAGTGAATATATGTCGGATTTCTCATCTACATAACCACCTCTTGCCTGTTCCGGCGAAAAATAATGTACTGAGCCTATTATGCCTTCTGTATTGTCCACTATCGTTGCCGCATTGACAGCTTTCGCTATGCCGAAGTCCGTTATCTTCGCAGTTCCGTTAGGTGTTATCATAACATTGTGAGGCTTCACGTCTCTGTGTATGATATGGTTCTTATGTGCAAATGCCAGCGCTGCAGCGATCTGCTTCGACAGTGCTATCACCTTCGGATAGGACATCGGCCCCTGCTCTTTTATATAATCGCTCAGAGTCCTTCCTTCTATAAGCTCCATCACTATGTAATGAATATTGCCTTCTCTTCCAACGTCATAAATATTCACTATGTTGGGATGCGACATGCTCGCTGCCGCCTGTGATTCTCTTCTGAAGCTGTCAATGAATTTGCTGTCATTGATAAACTGCGGCTTCAGTATCTTTATCGCCACAAAACGATTGAGCAGCTTGTCTTTTGCCTTGTACACAACGGACATACCGCCCTCGCCTATTCGCTCAAACAGTTCATATCTCCCTGCCAGAACTTTATTGCTCATAACTTCCTCCTATATTCAATCCTCTATATCTTTAAACAAACAACCGTTATGTTATCTCTTCCACCGCATCTTATCGCTTCATCCACAAGCTGTGTGCATATGTCGTTCATATTGCCTTCGCCTGCGAGTATCTCCGCTATCTTCTCCGGTGCGACTTCACCGTAAAGACCGTCTGAACACAGCATAAGTATATCATTTCTGGACACGTCAAGACGGTAAAAATCAGGTTCGACCGATTTCTCCGCTCCCAGCGCCCTGGTTATAACATTTTTCTGTTTGTGATTTTCCGCCTCTGCTTCTGTGATCACGCCTTTGTCTATAAGCTCGTTCACATATGTATGATCTTTTGTTATCCTGTTGAGCGTCCCTTCTCTGAACAGGTATGCCCTGCTGTCGCCGAGGTTTGCCATATATGCAGCGCTTTTGTATATATATGCGGTTATGACCGTAGTCGCCATGCCGCGATTATCTTCGTTTTCAAGTCCCAGCCTGTAGATTTTCCCGTTCGCGCTGTCTATGGCGGATGCAAAGAACTCGAAAATATCATCCGGCTCCCTGCATGCTTTAAGGTCATTGCTTGTGACATAGTTTGCGATCTCGCTCACAGCAGTCCTGCTCGCCACTTCGCCGGAATTGTTTCCTCCAACTCCGTCGGCAACTATGTACACGTCATGACTCGGTATGACAAAACACGCATCTTCATTTTTTTCACGAACCAGGCCTTTATTGCATTTGAATCCTATCTGAACCATCACCTATTGCCCTTTCCTGCATTCTGCAACGCTACAGCAGACTTGTGCTCTTTTCCATGACACAAATGAAAAATCCGTCCGTGCCATTTATATTAGGCAGCAGCAGCGTTCTTTCGACTTTTGAGAATGACGGATTCCTCTTAAGGAAAAGCTCTGTCACTCTTTCGTTTTCGTTCGGATTTATAGTGCAGGTACTGTAGACCAGTCTTCCGCCCGGTTTTACGTAGCTCGATGAAGCCGAAAGTATCGCCAGCTGCTTCTTAGGAAGCAGTGCCATTTCTTCTGTCATAGGTTTGTATTTGATTTCCGGTTTTCTGCGAACGACTCCAAGACCCGAACACGGTGCGTCCACCAGTACTCTGTCCGCTTTATGGAGCATTGAGGAATCCACTCTCGTGGCATCCCATGATCTTGTTTCTATATTGGTTATCCCGAGTCTCCTTGCTTCATTGTCGATAAGATCGAGTTTCCTTCTGTAAATATCCGACGCGATTATCCTGCCGGTATTGTTCATTCTCTCTGCAATAGCTGTAGTCTTTCCTCCCGGAGCCGCACATACATCCATTACAAGATGTCCATGCTTAGGATCGAGCTTCTCCGCCACGAGCATCGAGCTCTCATCCTGCGGGGTAAACATCCCGAGCTTGTACAGCTCCGTGTCCAGCAGCCTGCTGCCCTTGACATTGAGCGCATTCTGGCACAGCTTGCCTTCCTCCACGCTGAAATGCTGTTCTTCAAGCTTTTTTATCAGATCCTTTTTCATGACCTTGAGCCAGTTCAGTCTCACAGTCATAGGAGGTGTCACATTACCGGCCTTGAGAAGCGCTTCAACAAAATCTGCACTGTAATGTTCAAGCCAGAGCTGTACTATCCACGGCGCATATGAATACTTTATGGACAGGTATTCCACTTCTCCGTCAGCTCTGTCCGGAAGTCTGAGCTGTATCTTCTTGCTCAGATATTCCCGCAGCACTCCGTTCACGAGACCAGCTCTGCTCTTAGTATATCGTTTCGCAAGAACGACGCTTTCATTGACTGCCGCATACTCAGGAACGGAATCCATGTGTCTGAGCTGATATATACCCATCCTTATGATATTAAGCTCCTGCAGTTTGAGACTCTCTATACCTTCATTCAGCAGCTGGTCTATATAATAGTCAAGCGTGAGCTTGT
The DNA here is from genome assembly GCA_934247125.1 of uncultured Clostridia bacterium. Classification (GTDB taxonomy): domain Bacteria; phylum Bacillota; class Clostridia; order Peptostreptococcales; family Anaerovoracaceae; genus Lentihominibacter. The sequence continues at coordinate 8,815 of CAKQIZ010000001.1, read as the reverse complement.
TTTCCAGTACGCCGTAGACCAGCTCGCGTACAAACGCCGGTGAACCTGGTTTATTCAGTGCGATCTGGTGATTTATCGCCAGATTGGAATACGCTTTACGTGATTCCACATCCATAAGTGCAAGATATGCGGTCTTTCTGTTTATATCCATCAATCGCGCCCCCTAATCATTAATATTCTTATCAGATTTGCGACTGCTGTAGCCAGTGCTGCCACATATGTCATCGCTGCAGCCGACAATACCTTCCTGGCACCTTTTACTTCAGATGCGTCTATTATATTCAGCGCCTGCATCTGCTTTACAGCTCTGCTGCTCGCATTGAATTCCACCGGCAGTGTGATCGTATGAAACAGCACTACCACGGCAAAAAATATCACTCCAAGATCGAAGATGAGATTGCCTGTCGTCCTGTTTCCCGCCCAGATCACCATAAGACCTATCAGCAGCAGCGGCCACGATGCCGCTGACACGAGATTTACAACAGGTGCTATCGCATTCCTGAAACGCAAAAAGCCATAGGCAGTCCCGTCCTGTATCGCATGCCCCGATTCATGGGCTGCAATACTCACAGCTGCTATGGATGTTCCGTTGTATACTTGCGCCGAAAGACGCATCACATCTTTTGACGGATCATAATGATCTGTAAGTGTCCCTGATACCATTTCTATAGGGACATGGCTGAGTCCGTTGCTGTCCAGTATCATCCGTGCCGCCTGACGTCCTGTCAGACTTCTTCTGTTTGCTATACCTGAATATCTGCTGTATGCACTTTTCACCTTAGCCTGCGCGTACAGGGAAAAAATGATCGCCGGTATCAGCAAAATGACTGTTGGATCAAACATGCCAAAATACATATATTATTCCTCCGAATCTGATTTTATCCTAAAATCGTTCCAATTTCAATGGAATTGCCTTTTAAATATTCTCTGACAGCGACTCTTTTTTTGCCTGGCACCTGTATCTGCGTTATTCTCAGCACTTCTCCCGCCGCTGCGACATCAATGCCGCTCTCTCCTGCTCCGAGTACTGTACCGTCTGCTGCATCTGTTTTCCTGCCTGGTACCTCTGCCTGCCACAGCTTCATGATCTTGTCCCCGCAGTACACATATGAGCCCGGCCAGGGATCAAAGGCCCTTATGGTGCGCTCGATTTCATCAGGAGTCTTCGAAAAATCCATATGACCTTCACTCTTTGATATCATAGGCGCATAAGTGGATTCTTCATCATTCTGCTTTTCAGCAGTGATCGTGTCCAGATGCGGTATCGTCTCTACCAGAAGTTCCGCGCCCATCTGTGAAAGCTCGTCATGGAGCTGCTGTCCTGTTTTCCCCGCAGTGGACGTCGACCTTTTGGCGATCATATCACCCGTATCGAGCCCTTCCTCCATATACATCAGCGTGATCCCGGTCTCTTCATCCCCGGCTATGATAGCTCTCTGTACCGGCGCTGCGCCTCTGAACCTCGGCAGCAGCGATCCGTGTATATTCACACATCCCTTAGCCGGTATGTCCAGCACTTCCTTTGGAAGCAGCTGACCGTACGCAGCTACTACGATAAGATCCGGCGCTGTGTCTCTGAGCATCTTTATGAATCCTTCATCTTTTCTCATCTTCTCCGGCTGCAGCACTTCAAGTCCCAGCTCCAGTGCCTTTTCCTTCACCGGAGAGAATTTCATCTTTTTGCCGCGATCCCGCAGAGCGTCAGGCTGAGTGACAACGAAAGGTATCTCGTAACCCTCTCTGTGAAGAGATTCCAGCGCAGGTACCGCAAAATCCGGAGTTCCCATATAAACGATCTTCATCATATAAACATCATTCCCCCTCTGCCGTTATCTGGTACACCTCTTTTGCCTTGTCTGTGTAAAGTATCCCGTCGAGGTGATCATATTCATGGCACATAACGATGGCTCTGAATCCTTCGAATTCATATTCCTGCAGTTCCCCGTTCCTGTCCAGACCCTTTATCTTTATCTTCTCCGGACGGTCAACCAGACCCGAATATCCCGGAACTGAAAGACAGCCTTCCTCGCTTTCCTGAGTTCCTGACATGTTTATTATCTCCGGATTCACGAAATAATATATCTCATCCGGTTCAGGCTCTGCCACGAACATCCTTCTCATCATGCCGATCTGGGGAGCTGCCAGCCCTACGCCGTTCGCTTCTCTCATCGTCTCTGCCATGTCGTCAAGGATCGTCCTTATCCTGTCATCCACTTTGTCGACTTCCCGGCATTTTTTCCTGAGGATAGGATCCCCCTCTGTGACTATGTTTCTGAGTGCCATCGAATCAAAACCTCCTATTCAAAGCTGTACGGATTTATGTCCGTGACCGCTGTATAATTTTTCTTTCTGTCCTTCTTGTCTTCTTCCTTTACGGAATTTATTATATCTGAATATTCTCTGCGTCTGCCTTTCGGGCATTTTATGAGCATCGAATATCTGTATTTTTCTTTTATTTTGCTCATGTATGCTTCCTGCGGTCTGAAAAGATTGTTTTTCTCTCCTTCCGGCAGTGCATTCATTATCCTGTCGTGCCAGCTCTGCGCACCTCTCAGCGCCTCCTGCTGATCTGCAGATGTGAACAGTATCTGGAACATGTCGCTGAACGGCGGATATCCCATATATTTTCTGAGCTGTATCTCCGTTTTGTAAAAGCCTTCGTAATCCTGTTCCGCTGCAAATGCTACGGCATAGTGCTCAGGGCTGTATGTCTGTATCACGACTTTTCCCTTTTCGTCTCCCCTGCCGGCACGTCCGGCAGCCTGTACGATAAGCTGCAGCGCTCTTTCCGGAGATCTGAAGTCAGGTATGTTCAGTGCAACGTCAGCCGATATTATCCCTACCAGCCCGACGTTTTTAAAATCGAGTCCCTTTGCGATCAGCTGTGTCCCTATCAGTATATCTGTCTTCCCCTTTTGAAATGCTCTGAGTCTGCGCTCAAGCTCGCCTTTTTTCCTTATGGAGTCAAGATCCAGTCTTTCTGTGCTGTACTCCGGAAACATTGCCGAAACGGTCTCTTCGACTTTTTCGGTCCCGCTGCCGAAATATTTCACATATCGGCTGCCGCAGTCAGGACAACTGTTTATGGCCGCTGTCTGATAGCCGCAGTAATGGCATACTGCGCTGCCGTTTTTTTTATGATAAGTCAGAGAAAGCCCGCAAGTCGGGCATTTTGCGACATAACCGCATTCTCTGCACGAAATGAACGTCGAATATCCACGGCGGTTCAAAAAGAGCATCACCTGCCTGCCTGCGCCGAGCTGCTCTTTCATCGACTGGCAGAGCCTTCCGCCTATCACTGATGTGTTCCCGGATCTGAGCTCCTCTCGCATATCAGTCACCGTTACTTCCGGCATACTCACTTTATTGTATCTTTCCGTGAGCTTTATAAGCCGGTATATGCCTTCTTCGCTTCTCCTGTATGTCGCTACCGACGGTGTGGCGCTGCCAAGTATCAGGACACCTCTGCTGTCTTTATCCTGCAGACGTTTTACAGACACCTCTACAGTATCATACTTGGGAGTATGGTCTGATTTGTACGTGGATTCGTGCTCCTCGTCCACAACGATCAGCCCAAGATGCTCAAGCGGCGCGAACACCGCCGATCTTGCTCCGATGACGATATCCACGCTGCCATCTCTTATCTTTTTCCACTGATCGTATCGCTCTCCCGGTGACAGTCTGCTGTGCAGCACTGCGATCCTGTCGTTCCCGAATCTCCCGATGAATCTGTCTATTATCTGTGCAGTGAGCGATATTTCCGGCACAAGGATGATCGCCTTCCGCCGTTTAGCAAGCACTTTTTCAGTCGCTCTGATATATATCTCAGTCTTGCCGCTCCCGGTAACGCCGTGTATCAGAAACCTCTCATGCTGTCCGCTTTCGACAGCTGCTCCGATCTCCGTAAGCGCATCCTTCTGCTGCCTCGTGAGCTGCGCAACTTCAGACTCCACCCCCCGCCTGCCTGCAAACGGATCTTTTCTCTCACCCTTCTTAAGCTTGCTGCCTGCAGGTGTGAAACACTTTATCGCATCTATATATCTGCAAAGATATCGCTGCCTCATCCATAGTGCTGTACGCACCATCTCAGGCGTGAGCGAGACGTCAGGATCCACGCTGTCTACGTATCTGAGCTTTGCTCCCAGACCTTCAGGCACACTGTCCGAAACCGCAGCTACATAGCCTTCTCTAAGATTCCGGCTTCGTGCAAAGGGTATGTATACCTTGCTTCCGACGCAGACGCTGTCGTCCTCACATCCGTATGTATAAAGGATATCTGTGCTGTCGCTTTTATTGTCTATGACCAGGTCTACGTATTTCATCAGCTACAGCAGGAAAATATCGTTTTCCCTGCACTCCCTGATCATTTCATCGGGCCATATCGACGCCTGCACTTCTCCTATATGCGCTTTTCTGAGGAAATACATGCAGAGTCTGCTCTGACCGATGCCGCCGCCTATCGTATACGGAAGCTCCCTGTTCAGAATCATCCTGTGAAATTCCATGTTACGCCTGTCATCGGCTCCTGCCAGAGTCAGCTGTCTGTCCATCGCTTTCTCGTCGACTCTGATCCCCATAGAAGAAATCTCAAATGCGCGATCCAGCACATCATTCCACAGGATTATATCTCCGTTCAGCTCCCAGTCATCATAGTCCGGAGCTCTTCCGTCATGCTTCTGTCCCGATTTCAGCTGTCCGCCTATTTTCTTGATGAAAACGGCACGTTTTTCTCTTGCTATCATATCCTCGCGTTCCTTCGGAGTCTTGTCAGGATACATATCCTCCAGCTCCTGCGAAGTAATGAAGAATATCTCATTCGGAAGCTCTGTCTTCAGTTCATTGTAAAGTCTGTTGACATAGTCGTTGAGGTTCTTTATAGCATTGTAAAGCGTTACTACAGTTTCCTCCAGATACTCTTCCGTCCTGTCTTCCTTTTTTATGACTTTCTCCCAGTCCCACTGGTCTACGTAGATGGAGTGAAGATTGTCAAGCTCCTCATCACGTCTTATCGCGTTCATGTCCGTGTAAAGTCCGGTCCCGGGCTTGAACTTGTATCTTCCTAGTGCCATTCGCTTCCATTTTGCAAGAGACTGCACGATCTCCACCTCTTTTTCATCCATGTCCTTTATCGTAAAGCTTACAGTACGTTCAACTCCATTCAGGTTGTCGTTCAGTCCGGATTCCGGCGCTACGAACAGCGGCGCGGAAACTCTGCGCAGCCTTAGACCGTAAGCCAGCTCCTGCTGGAAAAAGTCCTTTATTTTCTTGATCGCTCTCTGACTCTCCATGTAGTCGATGAACGGTGTGTAATTCTTAGGGATTATAAGTCCACTCATTATCACTCATCTCCTCTTCTGTTTGAATATTTACAACCGCAGTAGTTCTGGCGGTACAATCCGTATTTTTTTGACAGTTCGACGGACCGTCTGAAACCGTCTTTTTTCTTGAAGTCTCTGTCCAGAAATGAAAGTCTGTATCGGAGTGCGAGTTCACCGCCTATCCTGGAAATAAGCTTGTAATCCTTATGCGGGCTGACCGTCAGCGTAGTACCGAAATAGTCATACCCCGAAAGACTTGCCGTTTCAGCTGTTTTTTCCAGTCTCTGCCTAAAGCATACGCTGCATCTGGCTCCGCCTTCAGGTTCGTCCTCGAGCCCTCTGACCGCCTCGAGAAAATCGCGCGGCCTGTAATCCATCTCCATAAAGTAAACTCTTGTCACTCCTGCATTTTCCTCATTGAACTTTTCCAGATACTGCAGCTGAGCGCTTCTCCTGAGCTGGTATTCCTTTTCCTCCGTTATGCATGGATTGTAAAAGAACACTGTCACATCGAATTCATCAGTAAGCCGCTCTATCACCGCAGTGCTGCAAGGTCCACAGCAGCTGTGCAGAAGCAGCTTCGGCTTTTCAGTCGTTTCTCCGAAATCATCTCCGGGCATATATTTTTTTTCATTTTCCAACAAACACTTGTTACTCTCAATCATAATGGTTTATTATATCATATAATCAGACTATTGAAAATGTACTTATAATGAAATTTTAAAGGAGCACGATACTATGGCATGCAGCCGCAAACCCCTGATTTTCGACGACTCTGACGGTCAGGAGCTGAGGATCAACACTGTAAACACTTATCTGAAGAAAAAGTTCGGAATGAAGATGGTCAAACTGTCTATCGACGGTGGGTTCACATGCCCGAACCGTGACGGCACAAAAGGTGTCGGCGGCTGTCTTTTCTGTTCAGCGAGCGGCTCAGGTGACACTGCCGCCGGCTCAGGTGATATCATATCCGATCTCAACAGCCAGATAACACTCCTTTCGGATAAATGGCCCGGCGCAGGTTACATAGCGTATTTCCAGAGCCATACGAATACATATGCACCCGTTGCCGAACTTCGCGAAAAGTTCTGTGCGGCTTTGAAGCATCCGTCTGTAAAAGGTATAGCCATAGCTACACGTCCGGACTGTCTGCCGGATGACGTGATCGATCTGCTCGCAGATCTCAACGAAAAAACATTCATGTGGGTAGAACTCGGACTTCAGACCATACATGCAGAAACTGCCTCAAAGATGAATCTCTGCTACACGCTTGACGATTACGACAATGCCGTAAAGAAGCTGATCAGGCGCGACATCCCCGTCGTGACTCATCTGATCCTGGGCCTCCCCGGAGAGACTCGTGAAATGATGCTCGACTCCGTGAAACACGTATGCAGCCGGGACATATTCGGGATAAAACTCCATATGTTCAATCTGGTAAAAGGTTCTCCCATGGAAAAACTCTATCCTGACTACGTGTCCTTTGACAGCATCGAAGGATATACCGATCTGGTCATATCGGCTCTTGAACTGATCCCTCCTCATGTCACAGTACACAGGATCTCAGGCGACGCACCGCGTTCAACGCTCATCTCTCCTGCCTGGAGTTACAAAAAACGCACGATCCTGAACGGCATCCACAGCACCATGCGCAAAAGAAATACCTGGCAGGGCAGGAAGGCATCCACACTCCTGTAACAGCGATATAAATGCGGACATTTTAAAACGGATCCTGAAAACGGATCCGTTTTTTCGTTGTCACATTCACTCCTTAGGGCCTATACGGCCCTCATTGTAGTGCTTTCTGCACAGAGAAACATACATATCATTGCCTCCGACCATGATCTGCTCTCCGCTTTTCACGAATTTGCCGTCGATGACTCTAGCCACCATCGTAGCCTTCCTGCCGCACCAGCAGATAGTCTTGATTTCCTCGATCTTATCTGCATATATCAACATATAATACGATCCTTCAAACAATTCATTTTTAAAATCATTCTTAAGCCCGTATGCGAGTACCGGTATATTGAAGCTGTCGACTATCTCCACAAGCTCTTCGACATGATGCTGTTTAAGGAACTGACACTCATCCACGACCACACAGTCGATCGTCTCTATGTCGTTTTCTCTCATGAATATCTCCAGGATATTAGTATCTTCATTGACTATAGTAGCTTCACGGCTGAGTCCGACTCTCGACGTTATCTTCCCTTTTCCATACCGGTCATCTATACCCGGCACCAGAGCCAGCACTTTTTTACCGCGTTCCTCATAATTATAAGCCACTTTTATGACTTCTATGGATTTCCCGGCATTCATCGTGCTGTATCTGTAATATAACTGTGCCATTTTCCGTCTTTCCTCCTCGCATTGCGTTCAGGTGAAAAAGTTTGCTGATCTTTAAAAAACAAATATCATATATTAAAAAAATAATCCCTCGGACATAGTCAGCAAGAGATTATCTTTATTAATAAGTGGTGCCCAGACTCGGAATCGAACCAAGGACACGGGGATTTTCAGTCCCCTGCTCTACCAACTGAGCTATCTGGGCATACTACTTATAAACAATATTATGGTGGGCCATCAGGGACTTGAACCCCGGACCTGCCGGTTATGAGCCGGACGCTCTGACCAACTGAGCTAATGGCCCATCTGTTGTCAAATAATGGTCGGGGTGGCAGGATTTGAACCCGCGGCCCACTGGTCCCAAACCAGTTGCGCTACCAAACTGCGCTACACCCCGATTATGTTTAGTTATTGGCAGGGGCAGTAGGATTCGAACCCACGGCACGTGGTTTTGGAGACCACTGCTCTACCAACTGAGCTATACCCCTGTACTGCAGCGAACGATTCATATCGATCCGCATATATGGCGGAGAAGATGGGATTCGAACCCATGCGGCCCTTGCGAACCCTAACGATTTAGCAAACCGTCCTCTTCAGCCTCTTGAGTACTTCTCCAGGCTAAACTAAACTTCTATTCAATTATATGTGGTATAAGCCAATCGACTTCCGACGAAGCCTCCGCATATATGGCGGAGAGGGTGGGATTCGAACCCACGGCCCCTTTCGGAGTCACTGGTTTTCAAGACCAGCTCCTTAAACCACTCGGACACCTCTCCTCATGCTCTCGCGACAAGTCCATGCCTGTTATTTCAGATGACCCCAAGCCTTTTTTATGGTGACCCATCGGAGATTCGAACTCCGGACACCTTGATTAAAAGTCAAGTGCTCTGCCGACTGAGCTAATGGGTCATATTGGCTGGGGTAGCAGGACTCGAACCTACGCATGACGGAGTCAAAGTCCGTTGCCTTACCGACTTGGCTATACCCCATCTTTTTTTAAAATGGCGAGCCCACAGGGATTCGAACCCCGGACACACGGCTTAGAAGGCCGTTGCTCTATCCAGCTGAGCTATGAGCCCTTAAAAAATTGGAGCGGATGATGAGAATCGAACTCACGCCATCAGCTTGGAAGGCTGAGGTTCTACCATTGA